>NZ_JAPSIW010000434.1 GCF_031178505.1 Streptomyces sp.
AACAGCTCCCACAACTGGTCACCGAGCAGTCGTCCGGACGCTCTCTGACTCGCCATGGCAGTCATGATCACCGGCCTGGTCGACCCCACTCAACGCCTCAGCCATAACTATTGAAACCACTTCTAAGTGCTGTCCGTCATGTCCACAACAGCGAAGCCCGACGGGGCTATCCCGGTGCTCCAGGCGGGCCCCGCCCGTCCCTGTCGTCTCCGCGCAGTGTTCCGCGGTCTGCGCGCATTGCTCGGCCGCCCACGGCCTGAAGACAGTGATCGATGCCACACTCGGGAGCGTTGCGCGGACCATGTGGGTCCGCAGCCGGTGGAGGAAGGACGATAATGGCCGTTTTCAACGACGGACTCGCGGAGACAGCGGTTCCGGACACCGGCATGGTCGAGACGGACGTGCTGATCGTCGGCTCGGGTCCAGCCGGGGCCTCCGCGGCTCTCTTCCTGTCCTCCCTAGGGGTTTCAAACCTCATGATCACCAAGTACCGGTGGACGGCGAACACCCCGCGGGCGCACATTACCAACCAGCGCACCATGGAGATCTTCCGGGACCTCGGCATCGAGGACCAGGTGCTGGCTGACGCCACACCACACGAGCTGATCGGCGACACGGTGTTCTGCACTTCGATCGCCGGGGAGGAGATCGGCCGGATCCTCACCTGGGGTACGCATCCGGCCCGCCATGCGGACTATGAGCTGGCATCTCCCTCCTTCAACTGCGATATTCCACAGACCTACCTTGAGCCGATCCTCGTCAAGAACGCCACTGTCCGAGGCACCCAGACCCGGTTCTCTACCGAGTACGTCTCGCACGTCCAGGACGACGACGGCGTCACCGCCACCGTCCTTGACCGGCTCACTGGACGCGAACACACGATTCGCGCGAAGTACCTCATCGGATGCGACGGGGCCCGATCCAAGGTTGCCGCTGACCTCGGCCTGCCCTACGAAGGGAGGATGGACATCGCCGGGTCCATGAACATCACCTTCAAGGCCGACATCGCCGACCTCGTCGGTCACCGACCCTCGGTGCTGTACTGGGTGATCCAGCCGGGCTCCAACGTAGGCGGCATCGGGGCGGGGCTGGTGCGCATGGTACGGCCGTGGAACGAGTGGCTCATCGTGTGGGGCTACGACATCGCCGAGGAGCCACCGGTTGTCGACGAGGTGGAGGCCATGCGGATCGTGCGAAGCCTCCTGGGCCTTCCCGAGCTGGAAGTTGAGATCACGGGCACGTCCCTGTGGGGCAACAACGAGCAATACGCCACCCACTTGCAGAAGGGCCGGGTCTTCTGCGCCGGCGACGCCGTGCACAAGCACCCGCCGAGCAACGGCCTTGGTTCCAACACCTCAATCCAGGACTCGTACAACCTCGCCTGGAAGCTCGCCGCTGTCCTCAAGGATCAGGCCGGCCCCGAGCTATTGGAGACCTACAGCGCGGAGCGCGCCCCCGTGGCCGAGCAGATCGTGCGGCGCGCCAATCAGTCCGGACGTGAATTCGGCCAGCTGTTCGAGGCCCTCGGCATCACCGATGCGAGGACAGAGGCCGAGATGGTGAAGCGGATAGAGCAGCGCAAGGCCAACACCGCCGAGGGTGCCGCCAAGCGCGCTGCCATTCGGGCGGCCATGGAGATCAAGGACTATGAGTTCAACGCCCACGGCGTGGAGCTTGGTCAGTTCTACGAGTCCACGGCTGTTCTCTCCGACGGCTCCCCGCGTCCGGTTCCAGCCCGCGATCCCGAGCTGTACTACCAGCCCTCCACAGTGCCCGGCTCCCGACTGCCCCACGCCTGGGTGGGTGACGCCCGGCATAAGCTCTCCACCCACGACCTCGCTCTCGGCAAGGGCTTCACTCTGTTCACCGGCATCACCGGCCAGGCATGGGCCGACGCCGCCCAGCGCGTCGGTGAGCGGCTTTGCATCGAGCTGCGGGCGGTTGTGATCGGTCCGGGCCGGGAGGTCACCGACCTTTACTTCGACTGGGAGCGGCTGCGGGAGGTTGCCGAGGACGGCGTGGTCCTGGTGCGCCCGGACAAACACGTCGGCTGGCGCTCTATGGGCCTTGCCGACGACCCCGAGACTGCCCTCGCCGACGCCCTCACTTCAATTCTGAGCCGATCCTGATTCGCTCCCGACCCGGAAGGACCGACATGTCCTTGACCTTCACTCACGAGACCCTCGGCCAGCGCGTGCTTTTCGGAGCCGGCCTGGCTGCCGGGCACCTCGCCGCCGAGGTGCAGCGCTTCGATGCCCGCCGCGTCATGGTTATCGCCGCGGCGGCTGAGAGGGAGCTCGCCGAGCGCATCACGGCGGGCCTGCCTGTGGCCCTACTCCACGACGACGTTGCTCCACACGTCCCCGTGGGCAAAGCCGAGCAGGCCCGCGCCGCGGCCGCCGAGCACGATGTCGACCTGCTCGTCAGCGTTGGCGGCGGCTCCACCACCGGGTTGGCCAAGGCCGTGGCCCTCACCACTGGCCTGCCGATCGTCGCCGTTCCCACCACCTACGCCGGCTCCGAAGCGACGAACGTGTGGGGCATGACCGAGGCCGCCCGTAAGACAACCGGGGTCGACGCCCGGGTGTTGCCGGCGGCAGTAGTTTATGACGCCGACCTAGTGCTCACGCTGCCCGTAGAACTCACGGTGGCCTCCGGGCTCAACGCCCTGGCCCACTGCGTCGACTCCCTGTGGGCTCCGGGAGCCAACCCGATCAACCAGACGATGGCGCTGGAGGGCGCTCGAGCTCTGACCGTCGCCCTGCGCGGCATTGTCGCTGACCCCACCAACCTTGGCGCGCGTGAGCAGGCCCTGTACGGGTGCTACCTCGCCGCGGTCGCCTTTGCCTCCGCCGGGTCGGGGTTGCACCACAAGATCTGTCACGTCCTGGGCGGGACCTTCGACCTGCCCCACGCGCAGACCCACGCCACGGTGCTGCCCTACGTGCTGGCGCTCAACGCCCCGGCGGTCCCAGAGCTCGCCGGGCGCCTGGCGACCGCACTCGGTCATCCTCCGGCCGCGGTCGGGGAGGACGGACGCGCGGCCGCAGCGGCGATGCTCAACGGTCTGCCCGTGGTCGAGCCTGAGTGCCCGGCCGCGGCTGCTGTGGCCGCGCTGAACCGTCTGCGGCGGGATCTGAACGCCCCGGCGGCCCTGGCCGAGATTGGGTTCACCGAGGCGGGGATCCCCGAGGCTGTGAAGCGGGTGGCGGCTGCGGCTCCGGCCTCGAACCCCGTGGTGGTGACGGAGAAGAACCTCACCGTCCTGCTCACCGACGCCCTTCGCGGAGCCGCCCCCACCCGTCCGTACCAGCCGGTGCCTGCCCCAGCCACGCACTGACCTTCCGCACTGACCAGGAGCACCCCATGAGCGAGACCACCAACGATACCACCGGCACCGTCAGCGCCGATCAGGCCATCCGCGAGCAGGCCCTCACGGAAAAGGTAATCGCCTCCTTCGAAGCCACCCCCGATGCGCGGTTGAAGGAGATCATGCAAACCCTCACCAAGCACCTGCACGCCTTTCTCCGCGAAACGCGCCTGACTGAAGCCGAGTGGGAGTCCGGCATCACCTTCCTCACCTCCGCCGGACACATCACCGACGAGAAGCGACAAGAGTTCATCCTGCTTTCCGACGTGCTCGGCGCCTCCATGCAGACCATCACCGTCAACAATCCCGTCGCTGGCAAAGCCACCGAAGCAACGGTCTTCGGGCCATTCTTCGTCGAAGATGCCCCGGAGATCCCCAACGGCGGAGACTTGTCATTCGGCGCGTCCGGACAACCTTGCTGGGTGGAAGGCATCGTCACCGACACGTACGGCACGCCGATCCCCGGCGCCCGGATCGAGGTGTGGGAGGCCGACGATGAGGGCTTCTACGACGTCCAGTACGACGACGGTCGCACCACTGCCCGCGCCCATCTGTTCACCGACGAGCACGGGGCCTACCGCTTCTGGGGGCTCAAGCCCACCCCCTACCCCATCCCCCACGACGGTCCAGTCGGGACGATGCTCGCAGCCACAAACCGGTCCCCGGTGCGCGCCTCGCACCTGCACTTCATGGTCACAGCCGAGAACCAGCGGACCCTGGTGACTCACATCTTCGTGGAGGGTGATCCACAAATCGAGATTGGCGACTCCGTCTTCGGGGTCAAGGACTCCCTGATCAAGCAGTTCGAGGACCAGCCAGCCGGATCACCCACACCGGATGGCCGCGACCTCGGGGACCGGCCGTGGAGCCGGGTACGCTTCGACGTCGTCCTCGCCCCGGCCGAGTCGGGCCGGTGAGCCTGGCACCCCATTACCTCATCACCACGCCCGTCCCGGAGCCCGGCCCGTCATTGATGGCGGCCTCTGGCGCCGTGACCGTGCTGCCGAGCGCACCGGACCACGAGACGCTGCGTCAGCTGTGCGCCTCCGGTGACTTCGACGTCGTGCTCACTCAGCTGCGTGACGTCGTCGACGCGGACTTGCTCGCCAAGGCGCGAATCAAGGGAGTCTCCAACTTCGCTGTCGGGTTCAACAACATCGACGTCGCCGCCGCCACCCGACACGGCGTCCTGGTCGGCAACACCCCGGGCGTACTGACCGATGCAACAGCCGACGTCGCCATGGCGCTGGTCCTCGCCACAGCCCGCCGTGTGGTGGAAGGCGACCGCATGGTGCGGGATGGTCGGTTCACCGGTTGGGAGCCGGAGTTGCTACTGGGCCGCGACGTCTCTGGGGCGGTGCTGGGCCTGGCCGGTTTCGGGCGCATCGCCCGAGCCACTGCCCGCCGGGCCCTCGGATTCGGGATGGAGGTACTCTTCGCCCCCCGCCCACCCGGGGACCGTCCGGTCGCTGACGACGAGCTCGGCGAGTTCGCCGGCCGTGTGCGCCAGGTGCCGTGGGACGAGCTCATGGCCCGCAGCGACTACCTGTCCTTGCATGTGCCCCTCGTCGAATCCACCCGGCACCTCGTGGAGCGGAACGTGCTGCGGCGGATGAAGCCCGAGGCCGTCCTCGTCAACACGACCCGCGGGCCGGTCGTGGACGAGCGCGCTCTCGTGGAGGCGCTGCGCGCCGGTGAGATCGCCGGTGCCGGTCTGGACGTCTATGAGGACGAGCCGCGGCTGGCGCCCGGCCTGGCCGAGCTGCCCAACACCGTCCTGCTGCCCCACGTGGGCAGCGCCACGGTGTCGGTCCGCCGCGAGATGTCCCGGCTCAGCGCCCTCAATGCCATCGCGATAGCGGAGGATCGCGTGCCACCCCATCTGGTCAACCCGGAGGCGATGAGGTGACCCGTCCCGCCTTTTGAAAGCCTGCCAATCAGGTTCTGCAGGCCCTGCCGTCGCTTCGACAGCGGGGCCTGTTCGTGTTCGCACGGTGCTGTGCGTCCCCCCAACAGTGCGGTGCGCTCACCTGACACCAACGTGATCTGCGTCACCACTACTGTCGAAAACAAGCTTCAGACGCCGGACCGGCGAGAGGCATGGCGCCCGAGGCGCCATGCCTCTCGTCGATCCATCCGTCACCGTCCCACTCCTGATGATAAGGATCCGGATACGCCCATGCCTTCGCCCCATGAAACGCCCACCGCCCGGAACGACGTTCTGTCCCTTTTCGACCTCACCGGTGACACCGCCGTCGTCACCGGCGCCGGAAGCGGACTCGGCCGGGCCATAGCGGAGGCCCTGGCCTCGGCCGGTGCCACCGTCGGCCTTGTGGACGTCAACACCGACCGCCTCGAGGCCGTCGCGCAGCAGATCACCACCGATGGCGGAGCCTGTCTGCCGGTCACAGCAGACGTGACCGACCCGGAGTCCATCTCGACGGCTGTGCGCCGAGTCAAGGCACACTTCGACGGCCTGGACGTGGTGTGCGTCAACGCCGGGATCTCTCGCGGACCGGGCTTCCCGGAGGAGGGCGGCACGCTGGCCGGCACCGATCCAGAGGACTGGGGCGCCGTCATCGACGTCAACCTCCACGGC
>NZ_JAPSIW010000030.1 GCF_031178505.1 Streptomyces sp.
GGCGGTGGTGCCGTCGCCGGGAGCGGCCGGCCCGTCCGCGGGCTGCTGGGCCACGGCCGCCGGGGCACCGGTCCCGGACGGGGCGAAGAGCCCGGCGCCGTGGACGCCGCCGGCGGCGACGGCGACGGCGACGAGGGCGAGCGCGCCACCGGTCATCGCGAGACGGCGGCGGACGAGGCGGCGGCGGCCGCGGCGCAGCCCGCCCGACACCAGCTCGGAACCGCTGTCGGCGGCGAAGGCGGCGCCGGTGGTGCGCAGGACCGCGCCGAGTTCGTCCTCGAAGCGCCCGGACCGGTCGTTCCGGTCGTTCCGGTCGAAAGGCTCGGAGGAGAGGTCGTCGTGAGGCATGCCGAGATCACCGTTTCCGGTCGGTGGGTGGAAGAGTACGTTCTGGCGGACGGCGCCGGCCGAGCGGGCCCGAGCGGGTCTGTGGGGCCCGGCCGGCGGGGGATCAGCGGGCGGCGTGGAGGGGCTCAGCGGGCGGCGTGGAGGGGCTCAGCGGGTGGCGAACTCCGCGAGGGTGCCGCCGAGCCGGCTCCGGAGCGTGGCGAGCGCCCGGCTGCACCGGGTGCGTACCGCCGCGGAACTCACGTGCAGGGCGTCGGCTGTCTCCTCGATGCTGCGGTCCTCCCAGTAGCGGAGGACCACCACCGCCCGGTCCTTGGGCGCGAGGCTCGCCAGGGCGTCGAGAAGCGCGATCCGCAGGGCCGGGTCCTCGCCGTTGTCGGGAGCGCGGTCGGGCAGTTCACCGAGCGGGCGCTCGGTGGCCGACCGGCGCCGCTGATGCGTGAGGAAGGTACGGACGAGGACGGTCTGGGCGTACGCGGCCGGGTTGCCGACGCGGTGCATGCGGCTCCAGCGGGCGTACATGCGGCCGAGGGTCTCCTGCGTGAGGTCCTCGGCGAGGTGGGTGTCGCCGCTGGTCAGCAGGCATGCGGACCGGTACAGGTGGCCCGATCGTGCGGAGGCGAACTCCAGGAATCCGTCCGCGCGGGACTTTCTCATGCCCCTCCCTTCCCTCGCGGTCGCCCGGCGTGATCGCCGTACACATGACTGACGCGACGGGGGAGCGGATATGTTTCAAACAAGTCCGCGATTTTCGAGGGACAGCGCCTTTGGGACGTATCCGACGAACCGGTACGGGGTAGGCCTGTCGGTATGAACACTCTCAGCGCACAGAACCTGGCCGCTGGAGTCTGGCAGTCGGGCCTCGGCCAGTTCCTCGCCGGTCTGGTCGTCGTGATGGTCCTCATCGGAGCGGTGTGGATCGGCTTCCGGATCCGTGACCGCGAGCCCGGGCCGCCGAAGCCCGAGGAGCAGCCGCACCGCCCGGAGACCGACCGGCCGCCGGGTGAGATGTCCGAGTACCGCCGGCCGGCCGAGATGCCCCGGACCGACGGCGAGCACCGGCTCATGCCCTACCAGCTGAAGGACTCCGGCACCTCCGGCACCGAGACGTCCCCCGAACCGCCCAGCGAGGAGAAGCGCAAGTGGGGCGGCATCTCCAGCGGTGGGTTCGGCAGCGGGGGCCCGGGCCACGGCGACTGAGGCCGCCGCCGTCCGCCCGGGGCGAGCCCCCGGTGCATGACACCCGCGCCCGGCCACGCGGGGCGCCCCACCCGGCCCCGGAGCAGGCACCGCCTCTCCGGGGCCGGGGCGTTCCCGCGCCCGGCCCGGGCCGGGCGCCTCAGCGGCCGAGCGCCCGGCCCGCGCGCTCGGCGATGTGCGGGGGCGGCGCGACGTCCGGCGGCAGGACCGGGTCCCGGACGGGCGCCCCGAAGGTGGTGACCACCGGCAGCTCGCCCGCCCACAGCCCCAGCGCCGCGTCCTCGGAGTCGCCGTCGTCCGGCGGGCCGCTTCGGGTCTTCACGGAGGCTTCCGTGAGGTCGAGGGCGAGCAGCGCGGTCGCGGCCAGCTCCTTGCGGCTGGGCCGCCGCGCGTACTCCCACTGCCCCGGCGCGCTCCGTTCGGTGAGGGCCCGCAGGCCCCGGAGCTTCTCCTCCGGATCGGTGACCGCCACCGGCACGCCGTAGATCATCGCGGAGCGGTAGTTGACGCCGTGCTCGAAGACCGAGCGGGCCAGGACGAGGCCGTCGACGTGGGTGACCGTGACGCAGACGGTGGCGCCCGGGGCCTGGGCGAGGCTGCGACTGGCGACCGAACCGTGCAGGTAGAGCCGGTCGCCGTCGACGCCGTACACGGTGGGCACGACCATCGGCACCCCGTCGACCGTCACCCCCAGGTGGCAGAGGAAGCCGGCCGCGAGCACGGCGTCCAGGTCGGCTCTGCGATGGCTCCCCTTCTGCCGCATCCGGCGCAGCCGGGTCCGTTCGGTGACGTCGAGTTCGTCACCGGGTGTCGGGCTGGGTGTGGCGGTGCTCATGATCCCCCTCGGGCGGTGCCTCGTGACCTGACCGGTCGCTCACCCGCTTTTGTACGGGCGGTCCGCCGGTCGCCGCCACCGCCGCCCAGCTGTCGGAACAGCCCCGCCGTCCGGTGCGGCCGGGGACGGGGAGGACATGGGACACCCCCCGCCCGCAAGGTGATCCAGCTCACATTGAGATCACGCCACGGTGCGCCGGTTTTACCCGGGCATTACAGTGCATCCCACCATCGGCTGCGCCCTCCACGCCTGACCAGCGGGGACGCCGCACCGGTATGCACACAGAGCTGGGGGAGCTCGAATGGTGGCAGCAGGCATGCAGGTCCTTGGAATCTCCGCGCTGGAGGAGAGCGTCTACCGCCACTTCCTCCGGAATCCGGACACCACGGACGGTGACATCCACGTCCTGCTCCGGGCCGACCGCGAGGCCGTGGCCGCCGCGCTGGCCCGCCTCCGCGCCCTCGGGCTGCTCTATCCCACCGACCGGAACACCGTCTGCCCGACCGATCCGGCCATCGCCGTCGACCGGCTCACCGACCTGCGGCTGCGCGAACTGCACGAGGAGCTCCAGCACGTCACCCGCTCCCGGCACCTCGTCACGGAACTCCGCGACGAGCAGTGCCCCGCCCGCTCCGCGCCGCAGGCCGTCGAGCGGATGGAGAACGTGGCGCAGATCCGCAGTCGCATCGACGACCTCGCCTTCTTCGCCCGCGAGGAGATCCTGTCCGTCGAGCCGTACACGGCGCTGACCCCCGCCAACATCGAGCACTCCCGGCCGCTGGACATGCGCTGCCTCAGCCGGGGCGTCCGCATCCGGAACGTGGTGCTGCGCGAGGCGCTCGACGATCCGCTGACCGTCGGCTACCTGCGCGAACTCACCGCCCACGGAGCGCAGATCAGGGCGGCCGACGACCTGTCCGAGCGGATCCTCGTCTACGACCGGCGCACCGCGCTCGTCCCCGTCGATCCCGAGGACACCTCGCGCGGCGCGCTCGTCGCCCAGGAGACCGGACTCGTGTCCGGCATCCTCGCCCTCTTCGAGAAGATCTGGTGCCAGGCCACGGACCTGGCGTCGATCATCGAGGAGCCGGAGGAGAACCCCGGCGGACTGTCCGACATCGAACGGCAGGTCCTCACGTCCATGTGCCACGTCGGCAAGGACGAGATCGGCGCCCGGGACCTGGGCATGTCCGTACGCACCTACCGGCGCCACGTCGCCGAACTCCTCCGCGTCCTCGGCGCGTCCAGCCGCCCGCACGCCGCCCTGCTGGCGCGCGAACGCGGCTGGATCTGACGGGCAGCCGGGACCGTCCGGTCCCGGAGCGCGTGTGCGGAGCCGGACGGGAGCGGCCCCGGCGGGCGGGCCGATGACCGGGGCCGGGACGCCGGGACCAGGGCCGGGGCGCCGGGGCCGGGTGCCGGTGACCGGGGCCGGCCGGTCAGGACACGGCCGCGCCCTGGAGGTCCTGGACCGCGCGGCGGACCGCCGCCGAGACCGGGGCGGCGTCTTCCGACAGGGCGGTCAGGCGCGGCTTGAGCTCCCGGCGCCGGCCCGACGGCAGGGCCGTACCCAACTGGGCGCCCGCGTGGGCCAGTCCGGTCAGCAGGGCGAACCGGTCGCCGCCGGTGCCGGTCCCGCCCGACTCGGCCGCCGCCACCACCGACGCCCGCACCTCCGCCGCGGCGGCGAGCCCGGCCGGGGTGAGCTCCGCCCGGTTCAGCGGGAAGACCCCGAGGACCCGGCTGGTGCTCTGCTCCAGGAGCCCGTCCTTCGCCATCCCGCGCAGCACCTCGTGGATCGACTCACGACCGTCCTTCCGCACCCAGTGCAGCCACTTCCGGCCCGGCTCCGCGCCCACCCGCTGCCACACGTGCCGCAGCGCGGCGTCCCGCGGCGCCTCGCCCGACGCCCGGGCCGTGCCGTCCTCGTCCACCAGACCGCCGTCGGCGAGGAGTTCGGCGAGGAGCGCGCCGCGGACCGCCGGGGCGAGGGACTGCCGGACGGGCAGTTTGCGGCCCTCCTCGTCGAAGGCGAGCAGGATCATGTCGGCTGCCAAGGTCATCCCAGACGTTCCTCTCGTACGGGCCCCACGCCGGCCGTGTCCGCCGGCCTCCTGGCAGTCTGTCCCGCCAGCATCCCGAGCGCCGCTTCCTCACCGGGCGGGAAGCCCAGCCGGTTCATCACCATGTGCAGGTGGTGGAGCAACTGATGGTCCCGCGCGCCGGGAGCCCGCAGGAGAAGACCGGCCACCGCGTCCGCGTGCGCCTCGATCCGCTCCCGCGCGCCGGGCGCGGGCGGCCCCAGCTCCCGTACGCCCGCAGAGACCCGGCCGAGGAGCGGGCGCAGCTGCTCGCCGCCGGCCGCCATGCGCAACTGCCAGCCCCACCGGGTGCGGTGGCGCACCCAGAAGACGTCCCGCTCCTCGGGGGTCAGCACCCTCTCGGCGAGCGCCCGCGCGAAGTGGACGGCGTGCGCGGCCCGTTCGTACCGGCGGGGCAGCGCGGCCAGGTCGCTCCCGGCGCAGAAGGCGCTGTCGAGACGGAAGATCCGCTCGGCGACGGCGACGCCGTCCGGGCCGCCGTACTTGGCCAGTTCCGGCGCGTACAGGGCCGGTACGACGCCCCGCGCGGGCGAGCCGGGCGGCAGCGCGCCGGGCAGCAGGCCGACCGAGTCCTCGGGCCGCTCCTCCAGCGAGCCGAGGAGGCCGGTGAGCTCCGGGCGGGCGGTGGCGTCCAGGGCGTCCACGGCGTCGCTCCCGGCGCGCAGCCGCAGCCGCAGGTGGTGGCCGGTGGCGTCCCAGTAGCGCAGGAAGAACCACTCGTCGCTGCCGATCCGCGCCGCCCGCTCGGCCAGCCACGGCACGAGGGTGCGGACCGCCGCGTCCATGCGCCCGGGGCCGCCGGGGTAGACCCGTACGTACCACCAGTCCGGCTGGGGGACGCCTCCGCCGTCGGTCACGTTCATGCCTCCTCCTCCGGCCGCCGCCAGCGCAGCAGCGAAATGTGCTCGGCGGCCCGGGTGCCGCCCGCTCCGTCCCGCAGCGGGTGCGCGGACCTGTCCGGCAGGGCCTCGACCAGCCGTAGATGGCCGGTGGCCGGGCCGGCCCACTGGGCGAGCACGGACAGCGAGAGCGCGGAGGTCAGCGAGACCCACAGCGGCTTGCGGTCGGTGCCCGCGCCCGGCTCGCCCGGCCCGAAGCCGGTCAGGCGGTGGACGAAGACCTCCTCGGGCAGGCCGTGGGTGCGCCGGAACTCCTCGGCGCGCAGCACCGTCTCCGCGTCGCTCTCGCCGGGCCGGGGCAGCGGCAGTGCGGCCGCCGGGACGACCCAGGCCGCCCGGGAGGTGGTGACGCGGCCGAAGCCGGTACGGGGCATCGGCACGACCTCGTCGCGGCGCTGCTCCTGCAGCGCGAACGGCAGCACGTAGTCCGAGTGCGGCGAGCCGTTCACCCACGGGTCGGCGAGCACGGCGAGCAGCCGGGCGAAGGGCGGGAAGAGGTGCGGTGGGACGAGGCCCAGGTAGGCGAGCCCGACGGGCGCGCCCGTGCGGTCGCGCAGGGCCAGCGTGCCCTGGTCCGGATCGTGCGTGAGGACCGTGTCGGCCAGGTCGAGGCCTCCGTCCCCCGGGGTCTCGCCGGGCAGCAGCAGGGGTGGCAGCAGGCCCGCCGAGCGCGACTGGGCGGTGTTGACCTCCGTCCAGAGCACCAGCTCCCGGCAGGCGCGGCCGGGCCAGCACGCCTGGACGTGGGCGCGCAGCCGGTCGCGGAAGCCCTCGCCGAGCAACGGTCCGAAGCGGGTGACGAGCCCGCCCGTACCCGGGTTGAACTGGTTGACCACGAGCCGGTAGTCGCCGGCGCGCACCGCCGGGAACCCGTTGGCGGCGAGCTGGAACAGCACGGCCGCGGCGGGCGGCGCGCTGCTCGGCCCGACGGGCAGCCAGGCCCGCTCACCGGCGGTCTCCCGGGCGGCGCGGTCGGCGACGGCCGCCCGGTCCAGGTCGGGCTGGGAGTCACCGTCGACGGCGATCCCCATGAGGAACCCGAGCACGTCGGCGCAGGTGCCGCCGGACCCGTACGCGGCGGTGAAGCGGTCCACCAGGACGTCGTAGAGATGGGAGCGGAAGAGGAACGGCCGCATCCGCCGGCCGAGTTCGGTCAGGTCGGCACGGACCTCCGGTACGTCGAGCACGGCGGGCAGGGCGAGGTCCGCGGCCACGTCCTCGTACAGCATCTCCCCCGACTCGAAACGGTCCAGGCCCGCCCGGCGGGCCCACCGCCGGGCGGTGGCCCTGGCCCGGGTCAGCGTCTCGACGCGCTCCTCCTCCCCGGCCGCCGCGAGCGCGGCGGCGGAGTCCCGCAGCTCCCGCACCTCGGTGGCGAGGCCGGCGGGCCCCGCGTCCGGGGCCGCCGGGAGGGTGCCGTCCCGCGGCCCTCCGGTGGTCCGGCGCGGGTACGGGTGGTCCGCGAGCAGCTCCGCCACGGTACCGACCGGGTCCTCGCCGCGCCGCCAGGGCGGTACGGGGCTGATGAGGCCGGTGTCGAGGAGCCGCCGGAAGCGGCGGAAGGGGTCGGAGCCGCCGAGCCCGGCGAGGAGCCCGTCGAGGCCGTGGTCGCCGTCGGGCGCGAACCGGGCGAGCCAGGGCGCCGCGTGGTCGGCCTCCACGACCCGGTCCAGCCGCCAGGCCAGGCCGCCGTCGGCCACGAGCTCGGGCAGCAGGACCAGGCCGGCCGGGGCCTCGGGGCCCCCGGGACGCAGGGGCGCGAGCCGGTAGCGCAGCAGACCGGCCGTTCCGGGCTCGCGGGCCAGGCACCGCACGGCGAGCTGGGCGAGCGCGGTGGCGGCGTAGCTGTGCGCGGCGGCGGGGGCGCCGGCGGGCGCGCCGCCCTCACCGACGGTGGTCAGGGTGGAGAACGGGCTCGTCTTCACGGCGGCCCGGGACACGTACGAGTACAGCGTGCGCAGGTTGCGGCTCTCGGCGGGACGGCGGCGCGGGCGCCCGTGCCGCAGCCAGTCGGGGGCGGCGAGCGCGGCGGCCCGCGCGAAACCCGGCTCCGCGAGGTGTGCGGCGAGCGCGGCGGGCACCGCCGCCCGGTCCCCGGCCAGCAGCGCGTCGAGCCGCCGGGTGGCCTCCTCGCACCGCCGGACGGCCGCCTGCCACCCGGCGAAGGCCTCGGCGGCCCCGGGCCCCGCCACCTCGGCGAGCCGGGCCGGCGGGTCGTCGCCCCAGGGCAGCGCCCGCAGCCGGTGGACGGCCCGCTTGGCGGCCAGCACCGTACGGCGCAGCGGCACCTCGTCGTCCAGGAGGGGCACCAGCGTGAAGCAGAGGTCCTCCAGGGCCGGACGGAGGCTCTCCCGTACGGCACGGGCGTCGGCGGCCTCGGCGACCGCCCGGCGGGTGGCGGCCGGCACGAGGTCCAGGGATTCGGTGGGCAGTCCGCCCACCCGGGTGACCAGGGGGCCGGAGATCTCGGGGGTGGTGGTGCCCGGGGAGGGTGCGGGCATCGGGGCCGTACGGTCCGCGGCGGCGGACGGCGGCGGGGTCAAGGCGGATTGCGGCGGGATCAGGGCGGTCATGGCATCGACCGTCCGACCAGGTCGAAGGACCAGACGAGCGACTGGATCACGAAGTAGCCGAGTGCCACGGTGTAGACGCTGCACACGATCCCGTACGTCACGTGCAGCCGGCGGCTGCGGGCCGGCATCCGCTCCAGGAAGCCCGGCAGCGAGCGGCCCAGCAGGCGGTGCTTGAGCAGGGCGAAGGCCCGGCCCCGGGCGTCCACGAGACCGAAACCCGCCTCGATCGCCGCGTAACCGTCGCTCGGCAGCATCGGGTTGACGTTGGTCACGAGGTTGAGCATCTGGAAGATCAGCAGCGCCCCGGCGACCTGGGCGACCGGGCCGTCCGTGGTGAGGACGAGCAGGGCGGCGGCGCCGGTGAACCAGCCGTCGCTGAGCGGCCCGGCGAGGGCGAGCAGGACGCGTCCGCCACGGGAGCGGACCCGGTAGGCGTCGGTGCGGTCCACGTACGCGAGTGGCATGAAGTAGAACAGCAGCGCCACCCCGAGGCCCCGGACGGGCACCTTCAGCACCTGGCACACCATCGCGTGGGCGCTCTCGTGCACGAGGATCTGGAACAGCATCAGGCCGATCGCGACCAGCGTCCCGGTGCCGAGGAGGTCGCGGGCCGGAGGCGCCGCGGTGATCACCGCGTAGAGGCCGAGCAGGATGCCCAGGACACCGCCGCCGGCGAAGACGCCGACCGACAGCCGGGCCGGGATCAGCCGGAGCAGCCGGGCCACGGGCTCCAGGACCGTCGGGAGGGAGCGGGTGACGACGAAGCGGGGCATCAGCATGCTGGTGCCGAAGCGGCCGCCGGCGCGCTTCTTCGGGGCCTGCTCGGGCTCGGTGCCGACGAGGAGTCCGCTGCGGGTCAGCTCCCCGACGAAGGTGTCGAGTTCGCCGCGCACGCCCTCGGCGGGGACGCCCCGGCGCTCGGCCATGAGGGCCGAGAGCTCGTCCAGCGAGCGCGTCCCGTCGAACTGGCGGAGCAGGGCCGCGGCCGATCTGGTGAGCCGGTGATACGTCCCGCCCTGCGGGTCGAACACCAAGGGGTGGTCGTCCATCCCCCGGATGATCTCCAGATCCTCCCGGAGTTTGGGTGCAGTGCACACATCCACGGCGCGGTTCCTCCCTCCGCTGCGGCGGCCGGCCCGCTACCGTGCCGGGCCGCCTGGTTCTAACCTGGTGGGGTTCAGTCCGGTCCGGGAACAGCGGACCGGGCTGGGGGCCCTGGGCCCCGGGGTACTAGGACCACCCCGGAGCCCAGGGATTCGACCGGCGGGGCCGGCCGTCCTCCGTGCGATCAGCCGCCCTGGCTGGAGACGCTGCTCATGGAGCCGACGCAGCCGACGGGGCAGCTGGCGGAGCCGGCGCAGGCGCCGCAGAAGGCGGTGGTGAAGCCGGGGCTCACCGCGTCCTGCAGGACCTCCAGGTCAAGGGACTCCGACCACAGTTCGAGCTCGGTGTCGAGGTTCTCGTTCATGGCGTTCACTTCCTTTCTCGGTTTCCTTCGGGTTCCTCGTCCGCCCGGACGGCGGGCGAGGGGGCCTTGGGTGGGGGTGGCGCGAGGGCGCTGTGCTCTAGCCGAAGCTGGAGGCGCTCGCGGAGGAGGAGGCGGTGCTCGTCGGGCACGAGGCCGACGAGGCGGTGCTCGCGGTCGCCCAGGTGCCGAGGGCGACGCCCTCCTTGAGGGGCTCGAGACCGAGCGCGTCCGAGGCCAGCTCGTCGGCGGTCAGGTCGAGTTCGAGGTCGTCGAAGTCCTGCATGAGGGGTTCCCTTCAGGGTGGTGGATGGTGGGTGTCCGCCGCGTGGCGGGCGGGGCGGCCGGGAGCCGGGCCGGTGGCCGGGGCGCGGTGTCAGCCCAGGGTCGAGGCGGACGACGCGGTGGCCGCGGACGTACCGGGGCAGGACGCGGTCGAAGCCGATCCGGCGCAGAAGAAGCAGCCGAGGGCGTTGCCCTCCGGAAGCTCCTCGATCGCCAGCTCGTCACCGTCGACGACGTAGAGCTCGAACTCGTTCTCCATGGTGTTCCTCTCCTCTCCGAGTGGGTGCGGTACGGGGGGCCGGGCGGGCCGGCCGGTGGGTCAGCGGCTCATCCGTAGGTGGACGCGCTGCTGAGGGACGACGCGGACGTCGCCGGGCAGGAAGCGGTCGAGGCCGATCCGGCGGACGCCCAGCTCGCGAGGGCGTTGCCCTCGGGCAGCTCCTCGATCGCCAGTTCCTCGGCGTCGACGGCGTACAGCTCGATGTCCTCCATGGGAGGCACCTCCTCAGGTGTCGTGGGGTGGTTCACGGGTCCCCCGCCCCGGACCGGGGCGGGAAGTCTCAGAGGGCCGGCGGCAGGCCGAGGGCCAGCGCGAAGATCTGCTGGCGGCTCGTTCCGTCGCTGAGCAGCGGGCCGCGGACCGCGGCCGGGATGAAGCCGGCGAAGACACTGCCGACGAGGCCGTGGGCGACGCCGTCCAGCCACATCGCGTACGCGGCGGAGCCGGCGCGGGTCAGCAGCAGCCGGTAGCCGTGCCCGCCGTGGTGGCGGGCGGCGGCGTCCAGGGGCACGCCGAGGGAGACGATCGCGGCGGCCTCGGAGAACTCCGGCTGGAGCGTCATGCCGTAGCGGGCGGCCCCCGTGGGCAGTTCCATCACCGGGGTGAAGCTGCGCGCGACGGGGTCGAAGCGGTGGACGGCGGGCCGTACGCCGGTCAACCGGTGGGCGACGACGGTCAGTTCGAGCGGCAGCTGTGCCGCCTCCCGGTCCGTACCGGCGTCCAGGTCCAGGGCCCGGGTCATGATGTCGGCGAGCAGCGCGGCCGGCAGGGGCTCCGGGGAGAAACCGCGCAGCGAGCGCCGGTGCTCCAGGGTGGTCAGCAGGTCGTGGGGCGCGGACGGGGGCGTGTACGGGCCGGTCGTCACGGCCGGTCCGAGCGCCGCCGGTACGGGCGCGGGCGCCGGGGCCGTGGCGAGGGCGGTCACGCCGGTCGCGGCGGGCGGCTGCTCGCGGAAGGACGCCAGCATGTCCAGGGCCAGTTCGTGCGGGGCGCTCACGGGGCTCCTCCCAGGTCGACGAGGGTGGTGATCGGTTCCAGGTCGGGGTCGATCCCCAGGGCCGCGCCCACCGCCAGGTCGTCCCAGCGGGTGCGGACGGCGCACGGCAGGTCCAGGGCGTGCGCGGCGGCGCGGAGCGTGGCGGTGGCGCAGCCGGCGTCGAGCAGGACGATCCGCAGGGCGAAGGCCGAGTACTTCTTCGCCACCTTGGTGAAGTCGCCGGTGAGGACGACCGTCAGGGGCGCCTCGCCGGGCACCGCGCCCGGGTCGGCGGACAGCAGGGCCAGCCGGTGCGCGGAGGCCACGTACCCGTACACGCCGGGTTCCAGGCCGGGCACGTCGCGGACCACGAGGTGGGCGACGACGGAGCCGATGTTGCCGCCGCTCGCCGTCCAGCGCTGCACGCGGCCGGGGAGCACGGCCCGGCGGCCGGCGGTGACGGCGAGGAGCAGGGCGGCGGTCGCGTCGTCGAGGCCGGTGGGCCGGGGGGAGCGCAGCAGCTCCAGCGGCGGTTCCGGGAGGGGGACGGCGGCGGCGACGGGCCAGGTCTTCTCGTCGTTCTGGAGGGCGATGTTCGAGGGCTTGTAGTGGGCCTGGTGGGCCTTGCCGTCGGCGTACTCGCGGGGCGGGAAGGCGATCGCCGCCTCGTAGCGCGCGGCGAGCGGCGGGTCCGCCGGGTCGTCGCCGGGCGCGGCGGAGCAGTACGGGCAGCCGGGCCGGGTGGCGGCCGAGCGGCGCTGCTGGGAGAGGTCCGCCAGGTCGACCGTGCGCCACTGGGACGGCAGGGGGCCGGGCGTGCTGCGGGAGAGCAGGGCGAACAGGTCGCGGGCGAACAGCGCGGCGGCCAGTTCGGCGTCGCCGGGCAGCGCCGGCCGGTCGTCGGCCGGGTCCTCGGCGGTGCGGCAGGCCAGGCAGGGGGTGAACGCCAGGTCCACGTACGGCCCGAGGTGCGCGGTGCGGCCGGTGAGCGCGAGGCGGACGAGGGGGACGCCGGCGAGGGCGCAGGAGGCGGCGAGCGCCGCCGCGTCGTCCGGTCCGAGCCCGGCGGCGACCGCGAGGGTCGTCCCGGGCGCCGGTCCCCGGCCGGGTTCGGTGCCTGCGGAGGCCCGTACGAGCGAGTCGGTGAGGTGGCGGCGGGCGGCCGTGGCGAGCGGGCCGGTGCCGAAGACCTCGACGCGGGCCCGGGCCAGCCGGTCCAGGGCTTCCTCCCAGGCGTGGTTCGCGCCGGTGGAGTCGCCGATGCGGGAGAGGAAGTCGGCCGTCGGGGCGGGGACGGCCGCCGCGCGGGCGGCGGACTCCGGGGGCGCGGCCTCCTCGATCAGGCCACAGGTCCACAGCAGGGAGAGGGCCTTGAAGACGGTCGTGGCCGGGATGCCGAGGGCGCCGGCCAAATCCTCGTGGCCGCGGCTGCCGTCGAGCAGGGGCAGCAGGCGAGGGAGCAGGTCCCGGGCGGCGGCGCCGCGGAGCAGCTGCTTCTTGGGCGTTCCTTCGACGACGAGGGCCTCGGGCGTGTGGTGCAGGGAGAGCCCGCGCCGGAGCCTGGGCCGGGCCGGGACGTGGAACTGCGGGTCGTTCAGGGCGGCCGAGGCCATGGCTTCGGCGGTGATCACAGAGTGGTCCGGCATCGAGGCCTCCTTTCCGGTTCGGGACGTACGGGCGGGGCGCGCGGGACGCACGCGGGGCGCGGCGTACGGGCCGGTCGAGCGGTACGGGTACGAGGGCGAGCGTCTGGTACGCGTACGGGGTACGGGTACCTGCGGGTCGCTCGGGAGCCCTCGGCGTGCGGGGTCAGGGGGTCGGGCGGGGCTGCGCCGTCACCTGGCCGGGAGGGCCGCGAGTTCGGCCGCGAGTTCCACGAAGGTCGCCAGGCGGCTCTCGGGCGTGCGGGCCGGCCGGCAGCGGTCGCACCGGTCGACGGCGACGACTGCGGCGCTGGAGGTGGTGCCCTCCACGAGTCCGAAGACCCGGACCGTGCCGCCGATCCCCTCCGCCGCGCCCGGCTCACCGGGCCCGGCCAGGGCCTCGCGCACCGCCTGGCCGGCGAGGCCCACGGCGATGGCGACGTGGTGCGGGGCGTACCCGGAGACCTGCTGCGCACCGGTGTCCGCGCCGGTGGTGCGGTCGGTCGTCGGCGGGGTGTGCTGGGCGCGGCGGCGGGTGTAGCAGCGGTGGCACGCGGTGCGGCCGGGCACGACCACCGGTCCGCACCGCAGATCGAGGGGGCCCGCCTGGACGGGGAACCAGGGCCGCTTCCAGGCGTGGGCGCTGGCGTCGACCATGTCGGCCAGCACCTCGCGGTCCTGGCCGGCGGCCAGGACGATCAGGTCGCTGTCCGGCCAGAGGCTCGGGTGGGTGCCCTGGCTCACGTCGAGCACGGTGGTCCCGGGGTGGCGGGCGCCGAGCCCTTCGGCGACGGCCGCGCCGAACGCTCCCGCGGTGAGGATCAGCAGGCGCGGATCGGTCATCTTCGAAACTCTCCTCGTCGGTGGTTCGCGGCAGGGATGGAGGGACGGGGGTGGGGCACGCGCTCCGGTGGCGTCGTGCGCCCCGGGGCTCAGGCGAAGGGCTGCGGGTGCGGGTTGATGTCGGCCTCGCCGCGCACCGGGTGCCCCATGGCGGCGGGAGCCGCGTACAGCCGGGGGTGCGCCAGGTAGCGGGCGCGGTGGACGAAGGACAGCGGCATGAGCTCCGGGATGAGCATCCGGACGACGGTGGCGCCGACCTGCGCGGCCTCGTCGGTGGTGAGGTCGACGCCGATGACCTCGCAGCCCCGGGCGTGCAGCCGTGACAGCAGCCAGGCCAGGGCCGGCAGCGGCTCCTCGGACGGGGCCCGGGGGAGGTCGCGCAGCCCGTGCACCGGCCGGTCGCCCTCCAGGAGGAAGTCGAAGCGGTGGCGCTGGGACAGCGGGCCGGACAGCAGGGCGCCGTCCACGACGCTCACGATGTCCTCCTCCGCCATCGGCGTGCCGGAGGCGGTGGCGGCGTCCTTCTCGGCGGCCTTCGCCATGTGGCGCAGGGCGATCCGCAGCGAGGACGCCTCACGGTAGAGCTTGGCGATGCCCTTGCCGGGGTCCAGCTCCGCCGTCGCGGCCACGAGCTGGGCGATGACCCGGTCGTCGTCGGCCAGTTGCACCCCGTAGATGACCGGAATGCCGAGGTCGGTCGTCGCGTCGTACAGCTGCGTCCGCAGGTGGGGGCTGCTTCCCCGCTCGACGAAGGCCCGGAACTCGGGGGCCAGTTCGGCCGGGTCGAACTCCAGCCGGGGAAGGCGCAGCCGCTGGAGCCAGGTGAGGGCGATGGCGTCGCGTTCGACGATCTCCAGGATGCCGTTGACGACGGCGGCGGCCGGGTCGGAGTGGGCGGCGCAGCCGGTGGAGACCGGGTGGACGAAACGTTCCGCCATGGACTCGACCGGGTTCTTCAGCCAGACCTGCACGGCCGGCACGTACACCGGGCGGTTGCGGGTGAAGGACCAGCCGCGGACCCAGCGCATCGGGCCGCCGGGGTCGGTGGCGACCAGGCCGCTGCGGGGGTCGGCCAGTTCGGCCGGCGAGCAGCGGGGCCACCGGTCGCTGGTGACGGCGTCCTCGCCGAGTTCGGCGGCCGTCGCCCAGATGATCTGCTCGGGGTCCCGGGCGCAGGAGGAGTAGCGTTCCAGCGATTCGGCGACCGCGAGGTGCGCGGCCCGCTCCGGATCGAGGTCGCCGCCGGCTCCGTCGAAGTTCCCGGAGCTGGGGTTGTGCTCCCAGCCGGTCTGCTCCCTGAGCACCTCGCCGGGGTTGCCGAGCGAGGCCGTGAAGATCGGGAAGTCGGGCTCGCCCTCGGCGACGGGCAGCCGGGTCACCCGGTTCACCAGGCCGTACGGGGAGGCGAGCCGGCCGATCCGCAGCAGCGACTGGGGTATCGGGGGGTGCCCCCGGTCCCGTCCGGCACCCGTGGCCGCCGTGTCCGTCACCGCCGCCGTGTACGGGGTCGTCGTGTCCACCGTCATCATCCACGCTCCGTGTCCCAGCGGAACGTCCGTGCCGCGAGGGCCGTGAGCCCCGCGGCCGTCGCCGCCATCACTGTCCAGTCCAGCCACAGGGCGTGGCGGGTGATCCCGCCGACCACGTCGTGGCGCAGGGCGTCTCCGAACATCGCCAGCGGGGTCCAGGAGAGCGGGCCCGCCACCGCGTCGGGGAGAAGTTCGAGGGGGAAGAGAAGTCCGGTGCTCATCAGCAGGACCGGGGTCAGCAGCCCGGAGATCGCGTTGGTCACCTCGGGCGAGGAGAGCAGTCCGCCGAGCAGGTAGCCGAGGGCCAGCAGCATCACCAGGCCGATGGCCGTGGTCAGGAGCAGGCGCAGCGTCGAGGCCGGTTCCAGGAGTCCGCCGGCGACGGCGCCGGCGCCCATCAGGGCGAGGACGGCGAGTGCCAGCAGTCCCCGGCCGGGGAGCAGCGAGAGCAGGACGGCGGGCCGCCGGGCCGGTGTGGTGGACAGCAGCCGCAGGGTGCCACTGGCCCGCATCGCCACGAGCGCGGAGGCCGTGCCGGTGAGGGCGAGCGAGAGCAGCGCGAAGGCGAGGACACCGGGGATGACGAAGGCCATGGGATCGAAGAGGGTGGTTCCGTCGGTGCCCAGGGCCGTCACCTCCCAGCCCTGCCACGCGGTGCCGTCCAGGGCACCGCGCACCGCCGCGACCACGGAGGGCTGTTCCGGGTCGACGGCCATCCGCAGGGTGCGGGAGGCCTCGTCGGGGACGATCAGCGCCGACTTGTCCGGCTGCGGGCCCGGTGCCGGGACGGCGACGGCCCTGCTGCCGTCGCCCAGCGCCTCCTGGAGGGCGGCCGCCTGCGGGCCGGTGCCGACCACGGCGAGCTCGAAGGGGCCCCGTACCCACGTCAGTTGCATGAGGACGACGAAGAAGACCGCCATCAGCAGCGGGAAGACCACGCTGAAGAAGAGTGCCGCCGGGTCGCGGAGGAGCTGGCGGGTCATGGCCCGGGAGAGCGCCTGCCATTGACGGGTCGTCGACACGGGTGGCGCGCCGAGACCGAGGGGCTTGGTCATCGCTTCTCCTCCTGTTCCGTTCCGGATCCGAGCGGGGTGCCGGTGAGGCGGAGGAACACGTCCTCCAGGGTCGCGGGGCGCGGCCGCACGTCGGCCCCGGCGTCGAGGCCGGTGATCCACGCGGCCGTGGCGTGCGGGTCGTCCGCCGTCACCTCGAACCGTGCGCGGCCGGAGCGGCCGGTCGACTCGACGGCGGTCATGGCGTCGCCGAAGCGGGTGCGGACCCGGTCGGCGAGGCCGGTGTCGCCGGTGCGTACGGACACGACGCCGCCGGGCGCGTGCCGTGCGATCAGCTCGGTCGGGGAGCCGGCCGCCACCATCCGCCCTTCGTGCAGGACGGCGAGGCGGTCGCACATCTCCTCCGCTTCCGCCATGGCGTGGGTGGTGAGCAGGAAGGTGGTGCCTCCGGCCTGGGCCCTGCGGATGAGGTCCCAGACGGCGTGCCGGGCGTGCGGGTCGAGTCCCGTGGTGGGTTCGTCGAGGACGACCACGGGGGTGTCGCCGACGAGCGCCGTGGCGAGCAGCAGGCGCTGCTGCTGCCCCCCGGAGAGCCGGGCGGCGCGCGCCCCGGCCTTCTCGGCCAGGCCGATCTCCTCCAGCAGCGCGTCCACGTCCCGGGGCGCCGGATAGAGCGCGGCCCAGGTCTCCAGGGTCTCCCGCACCTTGAGCCTCGGGAAGAGGCTGGCCTGCTGCGGCTGGAGGGCGAGGGAGGCGCGCAGGACGTCGGTCCGTACGAGCGCGTCCTCCCCGAGGACGGTGATCCGTCCCTCGTCGGGCCGGCGAAGGCCCGCGATGGCCGAGATGGTGCTGGTCTTGCCGGCTCCGTTGCGGCCGAGGAGACCGAAGATCTCGCCGGGAGCGACCGAGAAGGAAATTCCCGCCACCGCTTCGACGTCGGCGTATCTCACGCGGAGACCGGCCACTTCGAGAACGGATTCCGAACGCCCCGCGAATTCCATGGAACCAGGGAGCCGACTTGTCATGACCACTCTGCTCTCGCCCTTCGAATCAGCAGTCGGAGGCAAAGCCGGGAACTACTGCCAACCGTTGACCTGCTTGCAGTACGGGATCTGGACCGGATACGGGATGCTCTGCTGGATTCCGCAGACCAGTTCGGTGACGGCGGGCGGTACGGGCGCCGGCGTCGAAGCCTGTCCCGGCCACTGGGTGTGCTCATCGCCGTGCGTCCCGGTGCTGTACGGCGCGGCGGTGACGACCGCATTCCGGTCGCCGTTCCGCTCGGTGGCCGCCGCGCTGCCGGTGGCCACGGTCCAGCCGGTCAGGCCGAGAGCCAGACAAACCGCTGCCGAGGTGAATCGGTTCCGCATGTTTCCCCCTGGGTTCCGTTTCCGTGATCCCTTGCGTTTCCGCTGAGGAAGACAATGCCAGCGGGGCAGGGGTGACTCCATGAATTCCGGTGTCAGCTTGATGCAGAACCCCCGGCAACAAGCTGACGGACCCCCGAACCCCCAGGTGAGCGCCGCACCCACGGCTCCCCGCCCCGGCCGCCGGGGCCCGGGCTCCGGCGGGCTCCTGGTCCGGACCTGTTGCCCTCCCACGGAGGGGTGCAGAAAGATGTCCGGCACGGCAGCGCGGCGCGGGCGGCCGTACGGCTCCCCTGCCGGCACCTACCGGGGAGCTGGCCGCGGTGAAGGCCCGCCGGGCGCCGTCATGAACGGGCCGAGGCCCGCCCTCTGCGACAGGGCGGGCCTCGGTCTCAAACTCGCGACGCGCTCGGTCAGCGCGCTCGCCGACCGCGCGCGGTCAGCTCCACTTCTGGTAGTTGCCCCCGTTGTAGGAGTGCGTGTACACCTGCCGGTTGGCGTTGCTGTCGAGCACGAAGCCGGTGGCGACGTTCCGCAGCACGTATCCCGTACCGCTGTAGCTGATGACCCACTTCTGGTAGCTGCCGCCGTTGCAGGAATGCGTGTAGACGGCCTGTGCGGCGTTGCTGTCCAGGCAGAATCCGGTGGCCTGGTTGCGCACGGTGTAACCACCGCTGACGGACGAGACCGTCCACTTCTGGTAGGCACCGGTATTGCAGGAGTGCGTGTAGACGGCACGGTCGGCGTTGCTGTCCAGGCAGAAGCCCGTGGCGACGTTCTGGAACTGCTCCGTCCCCGGAACAGAGGCCTGAGCCGGTGCCGTCATGGCGAGAACGCCGGCCCCTGCCATGGCCACGGAGGCAAAAGCAGAGACCAGGTTCTTTCGCTTGAACATAATTTCCCCTTCGCTGTGGCTGATTGCCGCGACGAACGTATCGGAGGCCGATCGGCGGCAACAACGGCGCTCAGAAATACCGCCGCCCGCACCGTCGGTCGCGCGCCAAGAATCCCCATTGCCCGACACGGGCACGGCGTCTCTGCTAAGGAGGTGACCCACAGCGATCCCACCCTCGGAACGTCCCACTCTGGGCAACAAAAGGGGAATCCGGTCCTCCGCCTTGATGTCCACCAGAGCGAAAGGAGCACCGATTCGCCCCTCTTTGCACTCTTGCGGACCATCTTTCCGGAGTGCGGACTTCCTCCCCCAGGTTCGGCGCGATCCCCCCGACTCCCGCCACGAAAACCGGCCCGCTCCCTGGCGCCAACTCGCCAGGGACGACCCACCCGAGGAGCAGGCCCGCCAGGCCGCCAAGGAGGCGAAGAAGGCCGAGAAGGCGGAGCGGAAGAAGAAGGCCAAGGCCAAGAAGGCTCCGAAGGAGGGCTGACCGCCCCTCCGCTCGCATATCGCTCCCACTGGCCCGCCCTACGGGCACTTCTCCTCCGTATTCACGACGTGCAGGGTGACGGCGGGTGGCATGAACGTCCAGGTCCTCACCGACCCGTTCGGCCGCCTGCTGCGGGCCTCGCCAGTGCTTCCCGGATCCACCCACGACATGACCGCCGCCCACACCCACGGCATCGTCGACGCACTCACCGACGCCGTCCTCAAGCGCTGGGCCGTCAAGGCACCAGGGCGCCGGCGGCTCCATCCGGTTACGCCTTCCGCGGCGTCGCCCAAGCGGTGGCAGCGCCGACACAACACCACGCACGCCAAGATCCGCTGCCTCGCCGAGCAGGCTATGACCCCCCTGAAGGGCTGGGGCCACCTACGGATACTCCGCTGCAGCACCAACCGCATCACAGCGATCGACCAGGCCGTCCTCGTCCTTCACTACGCGTCAGCGTGAAGTTGGAAAAGGCTCATCGTTCCCCCGATGCAGTCGGTCCGAATGGATGGTGCGGTTCGCGCTGCGGCACGTATGAGGGGCAACCGGCGGACTGGGCAGTACGGCAGATTCGAAGGTTCCCGAGCGCCCGGAGCGCCGATGGCCGGAGCGCGCCCGGCGACCTCGCGGCTCTCGTGCATACAGGAAGCCCTGATGAGGCGGGACGGCCAAGAGTCAGTCCGTGCGGGCTCCCCAGACCTGGCCGTCGTCCGTGACGTCGAGGTTCTTCAGGCGCCGGTCCTGCTTGCCGGAGACGGCGTTGAAGGAAGTGAGGGCTCCGGTGGCGGAGTCCAGGACGAGGAGGTTCGACTTCGACCACGTTCCGGAGAGCGGGCCGTCCAGATCCTGGTTGCCCGCGAGCGCGGTATTCGTTCCGAGGTCCTTGCAGCTGTCCTCGTCGAGGTCGAGTACCGCCAGCCGGTAGCCGCCGTCGACGCGGATCGCGCTGGCGTACCAGCGCCCGGTGGCGTCGAGGGAGCCGCGTCCTACCGCTTCGCCTTGCGTGCACTGCGGCGCGTTCGCGGTGCCCTTGTCCTGCGCGTCGTACGCCTTCATGCACGCGGCCCCGTCACAGTCGGTCTGCTTCCAGATCAGCCGGTGGCCACCGGCTGCGAGGAGCACCGCGTCCTGCGCGAGGCTCTGGCGGGGGGTCATGGTGTCGGAGTCGAGGAGGACGAGGTCCGTACGTGCCCGGCTCGTGTCGTCCTCGGTGGTGGTCTGGGCCGCCACGATTCCCTGATCGGTTTCGGCGAGTGGTTGCAGGCCGCACTGCAGCGTGTGTGTGCGCTGTGACGGGCGGCCCGACGTGTCGTACTCCGTCACGGTGAAGCGGGAGTTGACCGATGCGGGGGTCTGCTGTCCCGCGCACGCCGTGGCGGCGGGTTCTTCGGAGACGGCCCAGATCTTCTTGCCGTCCGCGGTGGGGAACCACGAGGTGGCCGGCCCCAGGAGCGCCTGCTGTTCGGGCTTGGCCGGCTCGATGGCCACGACCGCGCCGTCGGAGATCCCGATGATGTGTCCGGTTGTCAGCTGCCTTGGGGCAGTGAGCTTGTAGACGTCGAGTCGCTCCGTGCCTTCCGGGCGCTCGACGACGATGTCCGGCTCGGAGTCGATCTTGTCGAGGACGGCGATGCGGCCTCCGAGGTTGACGACGATGCCGCGCGGGGCGCTCTCGTCGCCCTCGGTGCACCCGGCCGTCCCCAGGGCGGCCGCGAGCACCACCGCAGTCAGTCGGTGGCGCCACCAAGGGGAAGTCCTGGCGGAATGGTTCTGCACGGCCATGTCGGTTCCCCCTGGCGAGGTTGACGGTGGAGCGGGGTACGGCTGGTCATTTCCGTACCCCGCTGGTTGATCTAGGGCTTCGGGGTGCAGGCGCTGCTGGCGACGCACTCGGCGAAGAACGGGAACGCCGTGATTCCGCCCAGCGTGCCGTCGTTGCCGAGGAACCTCGCTCCGCAGGCCGCCGTGTCCTGCCACCGCTCGATCACGTACGTCGTGCGCTCGATCTTCGGGGTGGTGTAGCCCCACTTACCCCCTGGCACGTCCATCCAGTTCTGGACGGTGACGCCCTTGTCCGTCGAGTTGGTGATGTCGCGGCCCACCTTGGCCTCGACGGTGGCTATGCCCCAGGACGCGCTGCCCCCGAGTTCGGACTTCCAGCTCGTCGCCTTCGAAGTAGTGGTGGACATTGCGTAGGTCAGACGCGATGTCGAGGTGGAGCCGTTCCTCTTGCCGGCGGTGTTGCCGATGGCCTCGTAGCCGGTGCTGATCTTCACCACCTTGTGCCAGATGTCCGGCGGGCACCCCTCGGGGCCCGGGACGCTGGCTGACGCGGCCGACGGAGCCAGTAAGAGACTGGATCCGACAACCATCACTCCCATAAGAGCGGCATGGCGCATGACAGAGCGCATGCTTTCCCTGCCGTTTATCGCCGGTTTCCCCACCGGCGTTGATGAGAGGCAACCACTCCTCGCGATGGGAGAGCTTCTCTTTTGATGAACATCTGAGATTCGAGGGGCGGTAAATGGCTAACGCCACGTGCGATGCAAATGGCCCCTTGTGTCCGTCGGCGAGGCGACAGCCAACCGGACATCACGCCACAAATGATCCCTTGAGGGAAACCGGGCGCCCCCTTCATGAACCGTGACGACGGCCTACAGGTGGCCGGTTCACAGTGCACAGCGCTGATGACGAACTCCTGATTGCGGCGGGACGGGTCAGTTCGGCAGGGCGGCGATGCTGAGGATGGCGGTGAGAACCAGGGCGCCGAACGCGGCGGCCACCGCGAGGGGGATGCCGAGACGGGGGCGCCAGACAAGGTGGCCGGGCACGACCGTCACAAGCAGGCCGGTGACGGCCAAGAGCAGCAGGACGAGGAGCGGGGTCGTGGGCATAGAGGTCTTCCTGATGTGTGTGGCATGCCGACCGGTCGATGCGGCGCCGCACTGTGAAGGAACCTGCATCATGCCTCCCGCCTGTCAGCCACCACTTCCGCGACGGAGGAGGGCGGGAGGTCTTCGGGTGCCGCACCTGGAGCCGGCGCTTACCTCGGTGTACGGGGAGCGTGGCCACTAGCCCTGGGGGTGCTCGCGGCACGGAACTGCGTCGGCGGGTGGACGGCCAGACCGTCTTCGTCCCGCTGCTGGACCGGTTGCGGGACGGAATTGGACCGGCCACATGGTTCGCGCTGTTCGCTCCACCTCAGACCACCAAGGCGCGACGCCGCCCCATCCACCGAGCCTTTGAAATCCCCCGCGTCCGCTCACGCAAGCCGTTCCCACGGCGTTCCCATGACGCGGCGCACACCACCCAGACATGAAAAAGCCCCAGGTCACGGCGAGTGAGTCCTGGGGCGATTCCGAGCCGCCTTCGGGATTCGAACCCGAGACCTACGCATTACGAGTGCGTTGCTCTGGCCAACTGAGCTAAGGCGGCGTGCCGCGCGGACCCGTGGTGGGTGCAGCAGCGTCGCCAAGTCTACAC
>NZ_JAPSIW010000435.1 GCF_031178505.1 Streptomyces sp.
CGGCCGGGCGCGGCGGGCGCCGCGCTGTTCGTCGGCCACGTCGACACGGAGACCCGCCCTGCCGTCTTCTACGGCCTGAGCGCGGTCCGCCCCGGAGCGAAGGTCCGCATCACCCGGACGGACGGCACGGTCGCCGAATTCACGATCGACGACGTGCAGGTCTTCCCTCGCGACCGCTTCGACCCCGCCAAGGCCTACGGTCCCCGCGACCCCGACCGCCCCGAACTCCGCCTGATCACCTGCGGCGGCACCTTCGACCGGGCGACGGGCACGTACACGGCCAACGTGGTGGTCTCCGGCTACCTGACGGCGACGGCGTCGACCGGCGACTGACGACCGACGAGCGACGGCGGACGAGCTGCCGGCGGGTGCGGGTCCCCGGGCCCGGCCCCGGTGGCCGCGCCGGGGCCGACCGCACCGCCCGGCCGTGGCGGCCCACCGCGCCGACCGGCCCTGCCCGGGGCGCCCACGCCGTCCGGGTCCCGCGCGGCCTTGCCCCGTGCGGCACCGGCGTCACCGTGTCACCTGCGCCTGCGCGCCGCGCGCCGCGCGCCCGGAGGGGCCCCGGATGTCCGTACGCCGTGCGCGGGGTCGTACCCCGGGCGGTCGCGGAAGATCCCGTCCCGGCCACCGCGCCCTGCTCGCCCTCCAGGGCACCCCGCGCCGGCATCCCGGGCGGCCCCGCCCGCCCCGCCGATCTCCGCCGCCCCTCCGGGACGCGACCGGAAAGGGACGGCAGGGGACGGAAAGCCGAGAAAGCCCCTCGCTTTCGCGAGGGGCTTTCTCCGTCGGTGCGCCGCCAGGGACTCGAACCCCGGACCCGCTGATTAAGAGTCAGCTGCTCTAACCAACTGAGCTAGCGGCGCCTGCTGACAGGGATAACTCTACCTGACGCGAAGGTGTGCTCCTGACCAATACCGGTCGCCTCCGGCCTGTCGGATGGTCGTATCAGGCCTTCAATCCGTCAAAATGCGATTTGTCCAGACAGTTGAGACACTGGCGCCCAACCGAGGCCCAAAAGATCTTGACGAGTGTGGAGGGGAATCGCATGAGCGTGCCGGTCTTCGAGGAAGTCGAACCCGCGGCCGACTGTGGCTGCCCGGGCTGTGCGCGGCAGCGGCGTGACCTCGCCCTGGGCCTGCCCGTCCGGCTGGGTGGCCACCCGGCGGCGCACGGCCCCCGCCGCGCACTGGTCCTGGTGACGGCGGCCGGTGTGGTCCTGGGCGGGGGAGGGGCCGCGGCGGGTGCCCTCTCCCCGTTGGTGGAACCGTTCACCCCGGCGGACGCCGCCGGTCGCGCCCACCCCGCCGGTCCCGGCCACCGCGGGGAGGCGCACGCCCCGGCCGTCCACGGCGCCGCGTCCTCCGTACGCCGCGCGCCGGCCGCCGCCGGTGAGCCGGCCGTCCTCCGCGAGCGCGCCGCCCCCGCCGACGGGCCGGAGACCCCGCAGGGCGGACGTGAACCGCTCCACGGAGCGCCCGGCCCCGGCTCCCAGCCGTCCCCCGGCTCCCTCCCCTCCACCAGTCAGATCTCCACGGAGTCCCTGAACACGACGACCCGCGCGGAGATCATCAACCGGGCCAAGAAGTGGGTCGCGGCGAAGGTCCCGTACTCCATGGAGAAGTACTGGACGGACGGCTACCGCCAGGACTGCTCCGGCTACATCTCCATGGCCTGGAACCTGCGCAGCAACGAGTGGACCGGCAGCCTCGACCGCTTCGGCACCCGCATCGAACGCGCCGAGCTCCAGCCCGGCGACATCCTGCTGTTCCACAACCCGGCCAACCCGACGCGCGGCTCGCACGTCACGATCTTCGGCGGCTGGACCGACTACACCCACACCGCCTACGTCGCGTACGAGCAGACCAAGCCGCACACGCGGAAGCAGGCGACGCCGATGGCGTACTGGGAGAACTCCGACCGTTACGTCGCCTACCGCTACAAGGGTGTCGTCAGCGGCGGCACCGGCGGCGGGTCGACCCCCACGCCGCCGCCCACCGACCCGGCCACCCCCTCCGCGCCCGCGGCGTCGGCCTACCCCGGCACGGCGATGTTCGGACCCGGTGCCCGCAACCCCCACGTCACGCGGCTCGGCAAGCTCCTCGTCGCCCGCGGCGGCAAGAAGTTCTACCGCGAGGGCCCCGGCCCGCGCTGGAGCGAGGCCGACCGGCGCGCGACCCAGGCCTTCCAGCGTGCCCAGGGGTGGAAGGGCAAGGAGGCCGACGGTCTGCCCGGCCCGCACACCTGGCGGCTCCTCGTGACCGGGGGCGGCCGGAGCATCGGCGGTTCGAGTGGTTCGGGCGGTCCGAGCGCACATGCGACGGCATTTCCCGGGCGTGGCTACTTCCGTCCGGGCCAATCCAACGCATATGTGGAGAAGCTGGGCAAACAACTGGTGAAGCGGGGCTTCGGCAAGCACTACCTGTCGGGACCCGGTCCGCGCTGGACGGAGGCGGACCGCCGCAACGTCGAGGCGTTCCAGCGGGCTCAGGGCTGGCGCGGCGGAGCGGCCGACGGCTACCCGGGCCCGGAGACCTGGCGGCGTTTGTTCCGATGACCCCGAGAGCATGAGGTGGACCCGAATGACGGCATCGACCCCGAACCCGCCGGACTCCGGCGCGGCGGCCTCGCGTGACGCCGCGCGCACGGCCAGACGCCTGACGGACGGCACGCTGCCCCGTACGTCCCCGGCCCGCGCCACACCCCCGGCCGCGGCCCCGACCGCGCCCGCGTCCGCCGACGGACCCGAGCCGTCCGCGGCGGCCCCGGCGCCCTCGGCCGCCGCCGCGGTCGTCTCCGCGCCGCCCGAGCCCCCGACCCACGTCCGCCTCCTCACCCGGGGGGCGGACCCCGTGGCCGGGCGGCCGGACGCCGCGCCGGCGGGTGCGGAAGCCGTACGGGGCACCGGAGCCCCCCTTTCGCCGTCGACGGCCCCCACCGAGGGGGACGCCCCGGCCCGACGGCCCGCGCACGCGCGGCCCGCCACGGAGGAAACCGCGGTCGTGCCGCCGAAGACCGACGGCGCCGAGCCGGCCACGTCCGCCGGACCGGAACGGACGCCCCGGCTCACGGAGACCGACGAGGCGCGCACCCCCCCTCCCGCCGGAGGGGCCGCCGCCGACCCCGTCCCGTCGAAGGTGTCCGGGCCCTCGGGGGACCACGGGAACTCACGCGACCACGGCGCCCCGGTCACCACGCCGCCGGGCACGCCCGCAAGCTCCCAGCCCCCCGGTCCCACCGCCCGGCCGGGTCCGGTCGCCGTGAACGGGTCCCCCGGCCCCACCGCCTCCGGCGCCCGCCCCACCGCCTCCGACGCCCGGCCGGGTCCGGCCGCCGCGAACGGCGCTCCCGGCCTCGCTGCCCCCGACGTCCGCCCCGCCGGCTCGGGTACGGCCCAGGGCACCGGCCCGGCCCCTTCCGGCAGGCCCGGTGACGGCCCCACCACCTCCGCCGCCCGGCCGGGTCCGGCCGCCGCGAACGGGGCACCCGACGCCACCGCCTCCGGCGCCCGCCTCGCCGGCTCGGGTACGGCCCAGGACACCGGCCCCGGCTCCGCCGGCCGGCCCGGCGCCCGCCCCGCCGGCTCCGCTCCAGCAACCCGCCCCGGCGGGGTCCAGGGCGCCACCGCTTCGCGGGTCGGCGGGCGGGGGGGCGAGCCGGGGCCCGACGCGAGGCCCGCCGAGGACGGTGCCAAGGCGCCGGCCGCCGCCGAGGTGCCCGTGTTCAAGCCGGAGTACGAGCTGCCGGACCTCGGGGCCATCACCATCGCCGGCGTCGGCACCGCCACCCCGAGGCCGGTACGGCGCAAGAACGTCATCGGGACGGAGACCACGGGCTCCATCCCCGTGCACCTCCTCTTCCGGGACGCGTCGGGCCCCGCCACCGCCTCCGTCCCGGTGGGCGACGACGGCGGGCCGGACACCGTGGCCATGGCACCGCCGACCGGGACCGCCGGGTTCCGGGTCCGCCGCCCCGACCCCGCCACCCCGCCCGGGGACAGGAGGGGCAAGGGGGCCGGGGAGGAGCGGGTGAGGACGCCCGCCGCCCGCCCCGCGCCCACCGCCGACCCGGACCTCGTCGAACGCCCCGCGTCCGTCCTGCCCGGCTGGCTGGGGATCGCCGGCGGGGCCCTCGCGCTCGCCGCGTGCGCGGCCGTCGTGTGGTGGACCGGAGTCGTGCCCGGTGAGCTGGAGCGGATGCTGCGGCTGCCGCACCGCCCGTACCACGGCATCCACCTCGGCCAGTGGGGGCTGCTCGCCCTCGGTGTGGTGCTCACCCTGTTCGCCTTCGGCGGGCTCGGCCGTGGCCGGGTCGGGTACGCGTGGGTGCTGACCCTGTTCGGCGACTACCGCGGCACCGTCCGCCGTACCGGACTCGTCTGGATCAGCCCGCTGCTGCTGCGCCGCCGGGTCGACGTACGGCTGCGGCACTGGCGCAGCGAGCCGCTGCCCGCCGTGGACGCGAAGGGGACCGCGCTCGACGTGGTCGTCCTGGTGGTCTGGCGGGTGCGGGACACCGTCCGGGCGGCGCTCGGGGTGGACGGCCACGAGGAGTATCTGAGGGAGCAGGTGGAGGCCGCGATGGCGCGGGTGCTCTCGCAGCTCCCGGCGGACGCCTTCCACGAGGACGCGCCGACGCTCCGGGACGCGGAGGCGGTCGGGGAGGCGCTGACGCGGATGCTGTCGGCGGAGTGCGCCCCGGTCGGCCTGGACGTGTTCTCGGCGCAGCCGACGCGGATCGAGTACGCCCCCGAGGTGGCGGCCGCGATGCGCCGGCGCCGGATCGCGGCGATCGACGCCAAGCACCGGGACAGCGTGCTGACCTCGGTCGTGGACGCCGTGGACGACGTGGTCCACCGGCTGACCAGTCGTGGTCTGGTCGAGCTGGACGACTACGAGCGCAAGGCGCTGGTGAAGGATCTGACGGTGGCGTTCTACACCGGTCGTACGGGGTCGGGAGAGGGCGCGTGAGCTGCCTTTCCCGGCCTCTCCGCCGGTATGGACATGTTCAACTTTCGTCTTTACCTTGATACTTGGTCTAGACCGGAATCAGTGTCACCGCACGCGTGCAGCACAGCCCACAGAACACCCCCACGTTCTCCTGGAGCGACAGCATGCGCAAAAAGACAGGGGTGGTGGCCGTGGCGCTCGGCGTCGCAGCCGCCTCCCTCCTCGCCACCAGCACCGCGAACAGCCACGGCTACACCGACTCGCCGATCAGCCGTCAGAAGCTGTGCGCCAACGGCACCGTGAGCAACTGCGGCTCCATCCAGTGGGAGCCGCAGTCGGTCGAGGGGCCGAAGGGCTTCCCCGCGGGCGGACCCGCCGACGGAAAGATCTGTTCCGCCGGGCTCACGCAGTTCGCCCAGCTCGACGACCCCCGGGGCGGCACCTGGCCCGCGACGCGGGTCACGGCGGGACAGAGCTACACCTTCCGCTGGCAGTTCACGGCGCGCCACCGCACCACCGACTTCCGCTACTACATCACCAGGAACGGCTGGGACCCGAGCCAGAAGCTGACCCGGGCCGCGCTGGACCCCCAGCCGTTCCTGACCGTCCCCTACAACAGCCAGCAGCCGCCGTCGACGCTCTCGCACTCCGGGACGATCCCGGCGGGCAAGACGGGCCGGCACCTCATCCTGGCGGTGTGGACGGTCGCGGACACGTCGAACGCGTTCTACGCCTGCTCGGACGTGCAGTTCTGACGGTACGCCGGTCACCGGCCGGCCCCTGAAAGACCGGGGGCGGGTACGGAGCCGGGCGGGAGGCCGGGGCGCGAGCCGCACCCCGGCCTCCCGCACCTTGAGCCGCACCCGCTCCCCGCACCTTGAGCCGCACCCGGCTCCGCCCATCCCGGGCCGCACCCGGCTCCCCGCACCCCGACCCCCACCCTTCGGTAGGGCCAGGCCCACCCTCCTTCCACCCCCCACGCCCATGGCCCCCGCCTCCCGCCGCCGCCTA
>NZ_JAPSIW010000436.1 GCF_031178505.1 Streptomyces sp.
CTGACCGGTGACCCGCCACCCGTGAGGGCGGTCAGGTGGGAGTACGGAGCCTCCACTTGTGGGCCGGGCACGTAGGTGTCCGGCCGGTCGTTACACAAGGCTACCAGGCGTCGTTCCGGTCCGCGAACAGGGACGGCGGTCGGGGGGCCGGTCGGACCGGCATATCGTGTGGGGCATGAGCGAGACGCCCCAGAACGAGTCCACGGACTCCGCAGTTTCCCCGGACTCCCCGGGCTCCCCCGCCGCCGGTGCCGGCGACACCCCCGACTTCGACGCCATGACCCGCGACATCGCGGAGGTGCCGGCCGTCGAGGTGATCGTGACGGTCGCGGTCAACCTGATGAGCGCCGCCGCGGTGAAGCTCGGTCTCACCGAGGAGGGCGAGGTCCACAAGGACCTCGACGAGGCGCGCAAGCTGATCCACGCGCTGGCCGGTCTGATGGACGCCGGCGCGACGGAGATCTCCTCCTTCCACGCGGCCCCGCTGCGGGACGGCCTGAAGTCCCTCCAGCTCGCGTTCCGCGAGGCCTCCCTCGTCCCGGACGAGCCGGGCCAGGGCCCGGGCGAGAAGTACACGGGGCCGGTGTACGGCTAACCGGCAGCGGCGGGCCGCGCCGAGGAGCGGTGGTCCGTCAGTCCCGTACGTAGAAGGGCTCGCCCGGAGGCGTGGCCGAGGCCGGCAGCAGTGCCAGGTCGAGGCCCCGCACCAGGCGGGCCCTCAGTGTCTCGTCGGCGGCCAGGGCCCGGGCCACGCGCTGGGCGGCCTCGGCCGGGGGCGCGGCCCCGTCGAGGACCAGGGCGAGGGTGCCGTCGGCCTGGCCCGGGCCGAGGTGGGCGCGGAGCACGGCGGGCTCGGCTGCGACGGCCGCGCGGACCGCCTCCCGTACGGCGGGGTCGTCGAGCGGATCGGTGCTGGTACGGCCCTCGGCGAGGGCGACCAGGGCCGGGCCGGTCACCTGGTACGGAACCGGGCCGGCCAGGTCCAGGACGAGGGTGTCGGCCTTCTCGTGGACGAGCGCCGCGAGCGCCTGGTGCAGGGGGACGGCGACCGGGCGGGCGGCCGGGTCCCACCGGGCGAGCGAGGCGATCGAGGTGAAGGCGGGCAGGGCCCTGCGGTCACCCGCGGTGAGCGTCGGCACGGCCATGTCGCTGGTCTTCTCCTGGCGCAGTCCCGTCTCCGGGTCCACCTCGACCTCGCCGAGGACGGCGACGACGGGGACGAGCAGCCGGGCGTCCCGGAGCGCCTCGAGCACCGGGCCGTGGGCGGTCCGGTCCTCCGCCCAGGCCGCCAGGGCCGCGGCGAGCCGCGGGTCGGCGGTGCCGTCGTCGTCGGAGAAACCGGGGTCCGGGATGTTCTTGAGCGCCACGCACCGAGCCTAACCGCCGCTGCCCGGCGCCTCCGCCGCGGGTCAGCGCGGGCGGTGCGCGCGGTGGAGGGCGAAAGCGGCGAGCAGGAGCAGCGCGCCGAGTCCGCCGGCGACCGGGGCGAGCAGACCGAAGGACCGGCTCTCCTCGGCGGGCGGCTGCGGTCCGGGCCCGAAGTACCGTCCGCGGAATCCGGCCGAGACGTTCTTCGGGTCGCCGCCCTCGATCCGCGCGCCCGCCCGGATCGCGGCGGCCGGGTCGACCGTCCCGTACCCCTTGGCGTCGCTGCGGCCGCCGCGCGGACGGTTGCGGGCGGTGTCGACGAGGAGCTGTTTGATCTGGGCGGGGGTGAGGTCCGGGTGGGCGGACCGGACGAGGGCGACGGCGCCGGACACGAACGCGGCGGCGGCGCTGGTGCCCCAGCCCTCGTAGTAGCGGCGGTCGGGGTCGGCGATGACGACGTCGACGCCGGGCGCGCTGACGGTGGCGTACCAGCGGCGGGTGGAGAAGGAGGCGTGGACGCCGTGCCGGTCGACGGCGGTGACGGCGATGACGCCGGGGTAGGCCGCGGGGTAGGAGATGTGGTCGCCCTTCTCGCCGCCGTTGCCGGCGGAGGCGACGACGGAGACGCCCTTGGCGAGGGCGTACTGGACGGCGGCGTCCTCGCCCGCGTCGGCGTGGGCGGACTTGGAGTCGTCGCCGAGGGAGAGGTTGATGACGTCGGCGCCGTGGTCGGCGGCCCAGCGGATGCCCTCGGCGAGGGCGGTGCCCTTCGTTCTGCGGGCCTTCTCCCGGGCCTTGTCGCTGCCTTCGAGGATCACCCGGACGGGGAGGATCTTGACGCCGGGGGCGACGCCGAGGACGCCTTCCCCGCCGCCGGGGCCGTGGCCGTGTCCGGCGATGATGCCGGCCATGGCCGTGCCGTGGCGGGCCCAGGAGCGGTCGCCGCGGGCCGCCCCGAAACCGATGAGGTCGCGGCCGGGCAGGACGGATCCGGCGAGGTCCGGGTGCCGGTCGTCGACACCGGTGTCGAGGACGGCGACGGTGACGCCCTCGCCCTTGGTGGTGCGCCAGGCCTCGGCCGTGCGCAGCGTCTCGAGGCCCCACTGCCGGTCGCGGACGGGGTCGGCGTGGGCGGCGGGGGCGGTGGCGACGGGCACGACGGTGAGGGCGCCGGCCAGGAGCGCGGTGGCCGTGGCCCGGGCCGGGTTCGTACGGGCGCGGGTCACCGGTGCTCCCCCTCCTTCTTCTGCGTGGCGGCGACCGTGGAGCGCAGGAGCGCCGTGAAGCGTTCGGTGATGGCCTTCGCCTCGTGGCCGAGGCCGGCCTGGGCGACGGCGTCGGTACGGCCCCGGACCATGGCGGTGTCGGCGCGCTGCGGGCGGTCGACGGTCCGGCCGTCGGCGAACCCGGACACGGCGGTGACGACCACCGGCAGGTCGGCTGGGGTGGTGAGCCACCAGCCGGCGCGCTGTGCGGCGCCGAAGTCGGCGGCGACGGTGCCGGGTCCGGAAAGGGCGGGCGGCACGTCGTCGCCGAGGCGGGTGGCGAGGCCGCGGGCGGCGAGGGTGCCCTGGGTGGGGGCGTCGGCCCCCGTGAAGACGAGGCCGACGGTGATCACGCTGCTGGCGGTGGCGTCGGTGTAGGTGGCCCGCAGCACGCGCTCGCAGCCGAGCGGGCGGAGCGTGGCGAGGAGGTTCGGCGCGAGGGCCGCGGGGGTGCAGGGCGTGTCCGGGGCGACGACGATCCGGGTCCAGGTGCGGGCGGCGGTGCCGGGGCCGGCGCCGGGACCGGCGACGGTACGGGGGAAGAGGGTGTCGACCGGCGCGTTGTGCCAGAGGTTCCCGGCCTCGCTGTAGCCGGCCGGTTCCGCGGGCTTCCCGGGCTCGGCGGCGGCCAGCCAGACCCCGGCGAGCGCCCCGCCGATGAGTCCGACCCCGAGCACGACGCAGCTCGCGACCGCGATCGCCCGTCCGGTGCGCTTCGGCCGCACGGGCCGCAGCCGGGTGGTGCTCTCCGCGCCGGGGTACCCGTACGGGTTCCCTTCGTACGCCGTCCCGGGTACGGGCCCGGCGGCCGGGCTCGCCCACGGCTCGCGCACGGGCCGCAGCCGGGTCGTCGTCTCCACGCCCGGCTCCTGCGGCGGGGGGACGGCTCGCCCGGGGGCCGGCGCGGGCAGGGCCCCGGGGCCGGCGGCGGCCGGGGGTACGGCGGGGCGCCGGCCGGACGAGGGGACGGCGGCCGGCGGCCGGCCGGCCGAGGGGGGCGGCGTGGGGGCGGGCGCCTGCGGGGCCCGGGAGGGGGGCGGCGTCGGAGCGGACGGCGCCGGGGCCCGGGAGGTCTGTCCCGGCGCGGGGGCCGTGCGGCGGGAGTCCGGTCCCGGTGTGCGGCGGGCGTCCGGCGCCGGCCCGGTGGGCGGGGCGGCCGGAGGCGGCATGGGGCCCGGGAGGTGCGGGGGGTGGAGGAGGGTTTCGGTGATCCGGGAGGACGGGTGCGGGTGGTTGTCGGTCATCCCCGTCCCCCTGCTCGTGTCGACAATGCCCGCCACTCTACGGGCTGTTCCCCGCCGCGCGGGAACTCAGGGGCTACCCACCCGTAAACCCGTCTGGCAAGCTCGGGCCATGACTCCCCGCGCCGCCGACCGTTCCCGGTACGACCGGGCCACCGCCCATCTCGACGCGCCCGTGGCGATCGTCGATCTGGAGGCGTTCGACGCCAACGCGGACGATCTCGTCCGGCGGGCCGCGGGCAAACCGGTGCGGGTGGCGAGCAAGTCCGTGCGGTGCCGGGCGCTCCTGGAGCGGGTGCTGGCGCGGCCGGGGTTCGCCGGCGTGATGTCGTTCACGCTCGCCGAGTCGCTGTGGCTGGCGCGCGCCGGCTTCGAGGACGTGCTGCTCGCCTATCCGTCGGCCGACCGCGCCGGGTTCGGGGAGCTGGTCCGGGACCCGAAACTGGCGGCGGCGGTGACCGTGACGGTCGACGACGTGGCGCAGCTCGACCTGATCGACGCCGCCCGGTCCGGCGGCCAGGAGGAGGTCCGGGTCTGTCTGGAGCTGGACACCGCGCTGCACCTCCTCGGCGGGCGGATACGGGTCGGGGCGCGCCGCTCGCCGCTGCGCACCCCGGCGGAGCTGGCCGAGCTGGCCCGCTCGGTCGAGCGCCGGCCGGGTTTCCGGCTGGTCGGGCTCATGGCGTACGAGGGGCATGTGGCCGGGGTCGGGGACGCGGTGGCGGGCCGGCCGCTGCGGTCGCGGGCGGTCCGGCTGATGCAGGCGGCCGCGCGCCGGGAGCTGGCGGAGCGCCGGGCGGCCGTGGTGCGCGCGGTGCGGGCGGTGGCGCCGGACCTGGAGTTCGTGAACGGCGGCGGCACCGGCAGTGTGCAGCACACGGCGGCCGAGGACGCGGTGACCGAGATCGCCGCCGGTTCGGGCCTGTTCGTGCCGCGCCTCTTCGACCACTACTCCTCCTTCAGCGGCCGTCCGGCGGCCCTGTTCGCGCAGCCGGTGGTGCGCCGTCCCGGGGTGGGCGTGGTGACGGTGCTCGGCGGCGGCTATCCGGCGTCGGGGGTGGCGGGCAAGGACCGGCTGCCCGTGCCGTACCTGCCGGAGGGACTGCGGTACGACCCGCAGGAGGGCCCGGGTGAGGTGCAGACTCCGCTGCTGGGCTCGCCGGCCGACGACCTGCGGATCGGCGACAAGGTGTGGTTCCGGCACGCGAAGGCCGGCGAGCTGTGCGAGCGGTTCGACAGCCTGCGGCTGGTGGAGGGCGACCGGGTGACGGACACCGTGCCCACGTACCGGGGCGAGGGCAAGACCTTCCTCTGACCGTCCTCGATGCCGTCCGGGGCCTCCTCCGCGCGGCAGCCGGACGCCTCACGACGCCCGGCTGCCGGGTGGGGGGTGTGGGGGGCCGGAAGGGTCAGAGGGGCGTGACGTACGCGCCGGAGATGCCGCCGTCCACGAGGAAGTCGCTGGCGTTGACGAAGGAGGAGTCGTCGCTGGCGAGGAAGGCGACGGCGGCGGCGATCTCCTCCGCCTCGGCGAAACGGCCCACGGGGATGTGGACCAGGCGGCGGGCGGCCCGCTCGGGGTCCTTGGCGAACAGTTCCTGGAGGAGGGGGGTGTTGACCGGTCCCGGGCAGAGGGCGTTGACGCGGATGCCCTCGCGGGCGAACTGGACGCCGAGCTCGCGGGACATGGCGAGGACGCCGCCCTTGGAGGCGGTGTAGGAGATCTGGCTGGTGGCCGCTCCCATCACGGCGACGAAGGACGCGGTGTTGATGATGGAGCCCCTGCCCTGGCGGCGCATGTACGGCAGGGCGGCCTTGCAGCAGAGGTAGACGGAGGTCAGGTTGACGTCCTGGACGCGCTTCCAGGCCTCCAGGCCGGTCTCCAGGATGGAGTCGTCGTCGGGGGGCGAGATGCCGGCGTTGTTGAAGGCGATGTCGACGGAGCCGTAGGTCTCGAAGGCGGTGCGGTACAGGGCCTCGACCTCCTCCGGATCGGTGACGTCGACCTTGACGAAGGTGCCGCCGACCTCCTCGGCGGCGGCCTTGCCCGCGGTCTCGTCGATGTCGCCGCAGACGAC
>NZ_JAPSIW010000437.1 GCF_031178505.1 Streptomyces sp.
GGTGCGCCGCCGCCGCGAGGGTGCCGGGCCCCAGGGAGCGGAGCCGGGGAGCGCCGGGGGCGAGCCCGAGGGCGGGCGGGCGCGGTCCGGGGACGGCCAGGACGAACCCCCAGTCCCCCGGCCCGCGCCCGGTCCCGCTGGTCCGGTCGGCGCGGTCGGGCCCGGCGGCGAAACCCGGCCTGCGGCCCGCGGCGCTGTACGGCCGGGTGGCGTACCCGGCGGCGCGCAGGGTGGCGTCCACGGTCCAGTAGGCGCGGGGCCGGTCGGTGACCGAACCGGCGTGGACGACGAGCCGCCCCGCGGGTGCGAGCGACCGGGCCGCGAGTCCGTAGAACTCCTGCGCGTACAGCTTGGTGCTGGGGGTGATGCCGGGGTCGGGGAGGTCGGAGATCAGCACGTCGTACCGCTCCCGCGCGCGGTCGGCGGCCTGCCGCAGGTAGTGGAAGGCGTCCTCATGGACCACCCGCACCCGCGGGTCCTGGTAGGCGTGCCCGTTGAGGCGGGCGAGGGCCGGGTCGGTGCGCGCGAGCCGTACGACGCCGGGGTCGAGCTCCACGACGGTCACGGACCGGACCCCGGGGTAGCGCAGCACCTCGCGGGCGGCGAGCCCGTCCCCGCCGCCGACGATCAGGACGCGCGCGTGCGGGCCGTTCATCGCCGGGTGGACGAGGGCCTCGTGGTAGCGGTACTCGTCGCGGCCGGAGACCCGCAGCCGGCCGTCGAGGAACAGGTCGGGCGGTCCCCCCGGGTCCCCGGTCAGCACGACCTCCTGCAGGTCGGTGTGGACGGCGACCCGCACCGCGTCCCCGTACACCGCCCGGCGCGCGGCCTCCTCGAAGTCGCCGACCAGCGCGGTGGCGGTGGCGAGGACGGCGAGCACGGCGAGGTTGACGGTGAGCAGCAGGGTGCGGGAGCGGGCGGTCAGTTCGCGCCGGAAGAACCACAGGACGAGGCCGCCGCCCGCGATCACGTTGACCGCGCCGGTGACGAGGGCGCCGGTGAGCTGCCCGAGCCAGGGCAGCAGGAGGAAGGGGAAGGCGAGCCCGCCGACGAGGGCGCCCACGTAGTCGGCGGCGAACAGGTCGGCGACGGTCCCCGCCGCGTCGTCCGGCTCCCCCGGCGCACCGGCCCCGCGCCCGCCGGCCGGGCGTCCCGCGCGCCCCGCGGCCGGGCCGGCCGCCCGGCCGGGATCCCGCTGCAGGAGGGACATGAGCAGCGGGATCTCGGCGCCGATGAGCACACCGATGGCGAGCGAGAACGCGACCAGCACGTGGCGCGACTCGCCGAGCCAGGCGAAGGTCGCGTACAGCGCCATGGCCGAGCAGCCGCCGATGAGCGCGAGCCCGCCCTCGACCAGGCCGAAGCCGACGGCGGCACGGCAGCGCAGCCGCTTGGCGAGGAGCGAGCCCACTCCCATCGCGAAGACCATCACGGAGAGCACGACGGAGGCCTGGGTGACCGAATCGCCGATCAAGTAGGAGGCCAGGGCGACGAGTTCGAGCTCGTAGACCAGCCCGCAGGCGGCGCAGACGAAGACCACGGCCAGGACCGGGTACCGCACCGTGTCGCGCGGCCGCACGGGCGGCCGCCGCCGCACCCTCGTGCGTGGCATGGTCACGGTCGGCTCGATCATGGCCGTAACGCTACGTCACACCTTCTGCACCCTTTGTCACCCACACGAGTGCATCTGGAGCGCCGGGAGGGCGCATCAGAGTGTTGCGGGCATACGCACGCCGATACGGGTCCTGGTGACCACCAGCTGTCCTTCCTGCGGGTAGGCGTGCCAGGTCCGCCAGCGCAGCTGGCCTTCGTGACGCTGCGCCAGCATCGCCGTGAAGGCGTGCGGGGAGCCGGGGAAGGTCCCCGCGAGACCGTTGGGGTGGTCGGCCACCAGGGCGAGCAACTCCTGCGCACGGCCCGCGAAGGAGCCGTGCGAGAGCGTCTCGACGCGGGCGGCGAATTCGTACTCCCATTCACCGACGCGCTTGGAGACGCCGAGCGGGAGAGGGGTGCTGCTGCCCGGCATACAGGCGACGGTCTCCGAACACGTCCGTCCCTCCTCCTCCAGGAGGACCTGATGGGAGGCGCCGAGGAGTCTCAACTGGAGCTTGGCGCCGGAGAGTTCGAGGTCGAGCACGGCGAGGGCGGGCAGCGGCTCCCGCCCGAGCGCCCAGGCCAGGTCGGCCGCGCGCGTATCGGTGTAGGAGGTCTTCAGGGTCGTGAGCATGGGTCGGCTCCGCAAACACGGTTTGACGGGTGGGCCGGGGGCGCCCCGGAGAAGGGTTTCAACGGGAGTGGGGGATCGCCGGCTCGGGTCCACACACGGTCCGAGGGCTGTCTCTGTCAGGAGCGAGAGAACCACGGACGCCGGACGACTCGCAGCGTTTTTACCCAACTTGCTGTGTTTTCCAACCCCTTCGGGGACACCTCAGTTCAATTGTTCAATCGGAATCGATCGTCTCCGACCGGACCTGAGCCCCCTGCCGATCACTCGTCACCGGTGTCTCAGTCGCCTCCGCCCCCTCCTCCGCAGCCGCCGCCACCGCCGCAGCTCCAGGAGCTGCCGCCGCAGCCACCCCCGACACCGTCACCTCCGCCGCCGTCGCCCCAGCCACGGCGCTTCCGCTTCGGGCCGGAGAAACGGTGACGGACGGTGGAGACCACGCCGACGAGGACGATCAGACCGAAGATCGCGACGAGAGCACCCATGGGAGCCACACACCTTTCAGCTGCACGAGGAGGACGAGCTGGAGCACGAGGACGAGCAGGAGGAGCAGGACGAGGAGGAGCACGACGCGGCGGCCGGGTCCCCCGACCCGCACGAGGACGACGAGGACGAGGAGGACGAGGAGGCGGACGACACGCCGGCGGCACCGGCCGGGCCCGCCCACCAGCTGTCCCCGCCGCGCGTGTGAACGGTGGTGCGCAGCCCCCGGGCCACGACCCCCACGACGGCCCCGAGCACCAGCGCGATGCCGAGGACGAACAGTGCGATGTTCATGCCAGGGCGATCCCCTCACGGGGCCCGCGCCAAAGCGCACTTGAGCAAGTCCAGAGCTTCCCCCCAGGATGACGGTCATGACACGACCGCCGCTCAACCGCCGCCTCGCCGAGTTCGGCACGACGATCTTCGCCGAGATGTCCGCGCTCGCCGCCCGGACCGGTTCGATCAACCTCGGTCAGGGCTTCCCCGACACCGACGGCCCGGAGGAGATCCGGGAGGCCGCGGTCCGCGCGCTGCGGGAGGGCCGCGGGAACCAGTACCCGCCCGGCCCCGGCGTCCCCGAACTGCGGACCGCCGTCGGCGACCACCAGCGCGAGCGGTACGGCCTGGTGTACGACCCCGACACGGAGGTCCTGGTCACGGCCGGCGCGACCGAGGCCATCGCCGCGGCGCTGCTTGCGCTGGTCGAGCCGGGGGACGAGGTCGTCGCCCTGGAGCCGTACTACGACTCGTACGCCGCCTGCGTCGCCATGGCCGGCGGGACCCGCGTCCCCGTCACCCTCCGGCCGCACGAGGGCACCTACGTCCTCGACCTGGACGAGCTCCGGGCGGCCGTCACCGACCGCACCCGGCTGATCCTCCTCAACACCCCGCACAACCCCACCGGCACCGTCCTCACCCGGGCCGAGCTGACGGCCATCGCCGAGCTGGCCGTCGAGCGGGACCTGCTCGTCGTCACCGACGAGGTCTACGAGCACCTGGTCTTCGACGGGGCGGAGCACGTGCCGATCGCGAGCCTGCCCGGCATGCGGGAGCGGACCGTCACCATCGGCTCCGCCGGCAAGACGTTCTCCTTCACCGGCTGGAAGGTCGGCTGGATCACCGCGAGCCCCGAGCTGACCGCCGCCGTCCGCTCCGCGAAGCAGTTCCTCACGTACGTGTCCTCCGGCCCCTTCCAGTACGCGGTCGCCGAGGCCCTGCGCCTCCCCGCCGCCTACTTCGACGGCCTCCGCGCGGACCTGAGCGCCAAGCGGGACCTGCTGTGCGAGGGGCTCGCCCAGGCCGGCTTCGAGGTCTACCGCCCGGCCGGCACCTACTTCGTCACCACCGACATCCGCCCCCTCGGCGCCACCGACGGCTTCGCCTTCTGCCGCTCCCTCCCCGAACGCGCGGGCGTCGTCGCCATCCCCAACGCCGTCTTCTACGACCACCGCGACCAGGGCGCCCCCTTCGTCCGCTTCGCCTTCTGCAAGCGGACCGAGGTCCTGGAGGAGGCCGTCACCCGTCTCAAGCGACTCGCCTGACAAGGCCGGTGAGCACGACGGAGCCCGGCCCCCTCCGCGGGGGCCGGGCTCCGTTCCGTGGGTGCCGGGAGACCTACTGGTCGCCCTCGGCCTTGTCCTCCGGGGAGGCGAGGCCGAACTGCTCCACGATCCACTTGTCGAACTCGATCGAGGCGCGGACCCAGCTGACCGTGGAGGACACGAAGTGCTCCAGGGCGACGCCGGTGCCGATCAGCATCTGGGCCTCGCCGATGAGGCGGAGGGTGGCGGAGCCGTCCTCGTCCTCGTGGAGGTGCGTGTAGACCTTGGGCCACAGGGTGCGGCGGTTCCAGTCGTCGATCGCGTCCAGGATCTTGGCGCGGTCGTCGGCCGAGTGCGGGCGGTCGTAGAACGTCCGCACCGAGAAGACCTGCTGCTCGTCCTCTCCGCGGAACATGAAGTACGTGCGGAATTCCTCCCACGGCGCCGCGAGGTCACCCTCGTCGTCGACGACGTACTTCAGCTCCATCTGGTCGAGGAGCTGCTTGACCAGGTCCTGGTCGGGGACGACGGGGCCCGCCGGTCCTGCGGCCTGAGGCTGCGGCTGGCCCCCGAAATTCGGAATCGAGGACGGGTCGATGCTCACCGTGTATTTCCCTTCGTACGGATGCCCGCCATCCTCCCCCATGCCGGGCGGTCGGTGGCAAGCCCCGCCACGCGACATCCGCCGAGATCCGCTCCCGGCTGACACGATCTCGCCCACGTGGGGGCGCCCGGGCCACCCACGTGGGGGCCCGGGCGGCGGGCTCAGGCCGTGACCGGGCCGACGATCAGGCCGTCCTCGAAGCGGTCCACACGGACCGTGTCGCCGTCGCGGACCTCGCCCGCCAGGATCTCCCTGGCGAGCCGGTCGCCGATCGCCGTCTGGATCAGCCGGCGCAGCGGCCGGGCGCCGTACGCCGGGTCGTTGCCCTCGTCGGCCAGCCACTCCAGGGCCGCCGGGGTGACGTCCAGGGTCAGCCGGCGCTCGGCCAGCCGCTTGGCGAGGCGGCCGATCTGGAGCTGCGCGATCCGGCCCAGCTCGGTCTTGTCGAGCGCGGAGAAGACCACCAGGTCGTCCAGCCGGTTGAGGAACTCCGGCTTGAAGCTCGCCCGCACGACCTCCAGGACCTGCTCCTTCTTCTCCTCGGCGGAGGACAGCGGGTCCACGAGGTACTGGCTGCCCAGGTTCGAGGTGAGGATCAGGATCGTGTTGCGGAAGTCCACGGTCCGGCCCTGCCCGTCGGTGAGGCGGCCGTCGTCCAGGACCTGGAGCAGGATGTCGAAGACCTCCGGGTGCGCCTTCTCCACCTCGTCCAGGAGCACCACGCTGTACGGGCGCCGCCGCACGGCCTCCGTGAGCTGACCGCCCTCCTCGTAGCCGACGTAGCCGGGGGGCGCGCCGACGAGCCGGGCGACCGAGTGCTTCTCGGAGTACTCCGACATGTCGATGCGGACCATGGCCCGCTCGTCGTCGAAGAGGAAGTCCGCGAGCGCCTTCGCCAGCTCCGTCTTGCCGACGCCCGTCGGGCCGAGGAAGAGGAAGGAGCCCGTCGGCCGGTCGGGGTCCGCGATGCCCGCGCGGGTGCGGCGCACGGCGTCGGAGACGGCCCGTACGGCCTCGCTCTGGCCGATCAGCCGCTTGCCGAGCTCGTCCTCCATGCGCAGGAGCTTCTGCGTCTCGCCCTCCAGGAGACGGCCCGCGG
>NZ_JAPSIW010000438.1 GCF_031178505.1 Streptomyces sp.
GGGCTGGTAGGAGTCGCTGGGGCACCGGTCATGGCCCGACGGTCGCACCGGGTTCGGGGGTGGGGCGTCGGCGCAGCGGTGTATTCGTCTCCGCCGGGTGGGGGAGGAGCGTTCCGCCGGGGGGGGGTGCCGGGCGTTTTCCGTCAGGCGGCGAAGCCGATGTTGGAGACGTACTCGTACTGGCCCCACTCGGAGCCCAGGTCGATGACGGCGTCGTTGACCCAGACGTCGTCCAGTCGGGCGTCGTCGCCGGCGGTCCAGGCGCTGACGATGCGGTCCCAGCGGCGGACGTTGAGGGTGCGGAACTCGACGAACCGCTGATGGGGCCGGGGCACCTGGGACTGGTTGAGGGGGTGGAACTCGACGCGGGTTCCCCGGCCCCGGCGGTTGAGGCGGGCGAGCAGGTAGCGGGCGACGTTCTGCCGGCGGACCGTGCGGTAGGCCGTCTCGATGCGTTCGAGGTTCTTCCGGGAGGGGCTGCGGCGGCCGTCCAGCCAGGCCTTGAGGGTGCGGTCGGTGACCGTGAGGCCGGCCTCACGCGCGGCCTGGCGGGCGTGGTCGGTGCGGGTGAGGTAGTGCAGACGCGCGAGGAGTCCGCGGCGCTGGTGGATGGGGGTGGCGATGAAACCGGCGAGGTCGTCGAGCTGGCGGGCGACGAACTCGTGGCCCTTGGTGCCGCGGGCACCGAACTTGCCGAACTCGTTGTTTCTTTCCGGCACCCCGCATCCCTTTCCGCTGGTATCGGTGGTCCCAGCATAGTGCGGGGAGGGGCAGGTCATGGCGAGCGTGGACGACGGCCTGCGGCCCGCCGGGGCGTGGCGGAGCGGCGACAGGATGCCGGGGCCCCGTCGGCGCCGAGGGGTGCGGGGGGGCGTCGCTCGGGCTGCCCCCGGCCTGGTCGGTACGCCCTGCACCGGAGGAGGAACAGGGTCCGGTGCGGCGTCGTCGTGTCCTCGCTCACAGGCCGGGACGATGGTGTGACGCGAGACAGAGGGGCACCGTCTTGAACCGCATGAACGACCTGACCGACGCAAACATCGCCCACGCGGTGCGCGGCATCGCCGCGATGGAGGCCTCCCGCGACGCGCTGGCGGCCCGAGTGACCGAACTACGCACCGCCACGGTTCCCGAGGACCTGGCCGAGCGCGACCGTTGTGGCAACGCCATGGCCGACGCCGACACACGGATCCTGCTGGAGTCCATCGAGGTGCTCGAGCGGCTCGGCATGACGTCCGCAGCCATGGCGTGCTCCCACGTCGCGCAGGAGGAAGGCCTTCTGCCGCCCCACTGACCGCCCGGACCGTGGTGCGAGGGCGGGACCTTGGGTTATCACGGCGTGATAACCCAAGGTCCCGCCGAGGGGTGATCGATGGACGGTGTTCGGCGGGAACGGCGTGACAGGGCGGCCTCGGTGGAGGCTTCGTGACGCCCGGGGTCGTCACGGCATGGCCGTCGGGCGCACCCCGCAGGGTTATCACGCCGTGATAGGTCGCCGACGAGGACCGGGGAGACCCGGGTGATGCTTCCGGCGCTGGGCCGTGCTTGCCGGCCGGGTCCGGGTCCGTTCCTCACCCGGTCCGGGTTATCACGGCGTGATAGGTCGGCCGTGGCCCACGTACCGGGTCGCGGGCTATCACGGCGTGATAAGTCAGCCGCCAGGTCCGGCGCCGCCACCACCGGCCCCGTCCCCACCCGGTCCGGGTTATCACGGCGTGATAAGTCGGACCCGTGGCCCACGTACCGGGTCGCGGGCTATCACGGCGTGATAAGTCGGCCGCCGGGACCGGCCCCGGCCGCACCCGGTCCGGGTTATCACGCCGTGATAGGTCTCCACGGGGGTGAGGGGTTATCACGCCGTGATAACCCCTGAGGAGTTGGTTACCTTACTAACGTGTCGTGGGCTGAACTTGAGCTCCAACGTTAGTAAGGTGACGCTCATGACGTCACCTGACACGGGCGGCGACCGGGAGAAGGTCGTCACCAAGCTCACCAGCACTCTCCGGCAGGACCTCAAGGTCCGGGCCGCTCTCCACGGGCTCGGCATGCAGGACGCGGTCGAGGCGGGGATCACCGCCTGGCGCGGGCTCGGGGCCGCTCTGCCTCCCGTCGACACGGGGGACGCGGAGAGCTACTCCACCTTCCTTCCCAGCGGTCTGTGGGACGGCTTCCGCGCCGACTGCAAGGAGCGGGGGATCTCGCTCACCCAGGGCATCGCCCAGGCGGTCACGCTGTGGCTGTCCGACAACCCGGTTCCCGAGGTGAAGCGGCCGGCGATCGTACGGCGCATCGTCGTCTGCAACCAGAAGGGCGGGGTCGGCAAGACCGCCATCACGGCCGGTCTCGGCGAGGCCCTCGCCGAGGACCCGGCGGCTCTCGTACCCGTACGCGTCTCCAGGCACTTCGCCGCGCTCCTGGACGCGGGGGAGGGGAGGACCGATCCCCTCGCGCTGGAGGATCTGCCGGGACTCGGGCAGCGGGTCCTGCTGGTCGACTTCGATCCGCAGGGGCACCTCACCAAGCAGCTGGGGCAGGAGCCGCTGCCCATGAACGGGGACTCCCTCACCAACCACATGGCCGGTGAGGGCAAGGGGGATCTCCGGGAGCTCGTCGTCACGGTGGACGAGGACCGGTTCGGCGGGCGGCTGCACCTGCTGCCGGCGTGCACCGACGCCTTCCTCCTGGACGTGCGGCTCGCTTCCGTACGGGCCAGGGAGGCCGCCCTGGAGCGGGCACTGCGGGCCGTCGAGAGCGACTACGACGTGATCCTCATCGACTGCCCCCCGAGCCTCGGGCTGAGCATGGACGCCGCCTCGTACTACGGGCGGCGGCGGACGAACGAGGTGGCGGGCAACTCCGGCGTCCTCATCGTGGTGCAGGCGGAGGACAGCAGCGCCGACGCCTACGGTCTGCTCACGTCCCAGATCGAGGACATGCGGGGTGATCTCGCCCTCGACATCGACTACCTCGGGCTCGTCGTCAACCACTACGACGCGCGGCGCGGGTACATCGCGACGTCCTCCCTGCAGTCCTGGATGGACATCAAGGACCCGCGCGTGGTCGGCGTCATCGGTGACCTGAAGGAACAGAAGGAAGCCGTACGCGCCAAGCGGCCGCTGCTGGCGTACGCGCCGCGCTGCGAGCAGTCCGTCGCCCTCCGCGCTCTCGCCCGGGAGATCAGCAAGTGAGCAAGGCCAAGAACCTGGGGGCGGGGGCCTCCTTCGCACAGGCCCGTCCCATCAGTGCCCGGCGGGCCGCGATCGGTGCCGCCACGGGCGCGCCCACGGCGGGCGTGCCCGAGCCGACGGAGCTGCCTCTCGGGGCCATCAGCCAGAACCCGGACAACCCGCGGGAGGAGCTGCGGGACCTGGAGGGGCTGGCCGAGAGCATCCGTGAGATCGGGCTCGTCAACTCCATCACCGTGGCCACGGTCGACGCGTACCTGTCGGAGCGGCCGGAGCGGGCCGGTGAGGTGGACGAAGGCGCCCGGTACATCGTCGTCGACGGGCACCGGCGGCTGGAGGCCGCGCGGCTCGCGGGGGAACCCACGATCCGGGTGAGCGTGAACAACGCGCTCGTCGCGACGGACGAGTCCCTGCTGGAGGCGGCGTTCGTCGCCAACGTCCACCGGGACGACATGAACCCGCTGGAGCAGGCGTACGCGCTGCAGAAGCTCGTGGAGTTCTACGGCTCGCAGAACAAGGCGGCCAAGCGGCTCGGGATCGGCCAGTCGACCATCTCGTCCAAGCTGTCGATCCTCGATCTCGACCCGGGGCTGCAGGCCGATCTGCTGGCGGGACGCCGACGGCTGGAGGACGTACGGAACCTGGCGAAGCTGGCGCCGGAGCAGCAGCGGGAGAAGGCGGACGCCCGCGCGGAGGAGCGGCAGCGGCGGGCGGCGGAGGGGCGGGGGGTATCACGGCGTGATAACCCCCGGCCCGGGAGCGCGGCCGGGGCGGAGCTGTCACGCCGTGACTCCGCGCGGGCGGAGGAGGGCGCCGGCCCCGGGGCCGGGGACGGCCCGTCACGGCCTGATGTCCCGGCGCGGGAGGCGGCGGACCTATCACGCCGTGATAACCCCGCCGGCGGGGCCGAGCTGCCCGAGCCTCGTGCGGCCGCCGCGTCCGAGCGGGCGGTGGGTGTGGGGCCGGTGGCGCCGTGGAGTGACGGGGCCGCCGTCATGGAGCAGGCGATCGCGGGGCTGGGCGACGGCCAGCGGAGCCGGTTCATCCACCGGTACATCGAGCTGACCGGCAGCACGGAGGCCCTGGTCGCGGACCTCGCGCGCGGGCTGCCCGAGGCAGGGCGGCTGCGGCTGGCCACCATCCTGGAGGAGACGTCACGGCGACTGCGGCAACTGCCGTGACGTGTGCGGAGTCCCTTCCCCGGCTTCGGGGGAGGGACTCCCCGCGTCGCGGCCCGGTCGGCTCGCCGGGAGGTCCTTGACGAACACGAGGGCGTCCAGACCCGCGAGACGGGCCGGGGCGAGCGGGGCGTAGCCGAACCAGGGGGAGACCCGGGGGGCGGGGGGCCGGGACGAGAGGGCGGCGGCCAGACCGCGGGGGTCGACGATCCCGCGCGCGGCGGGGAGTTCGTACAGGAACCCTTCGACGGTGTCCGGCGGCGGGGTGTCCACTCCCCGGTGCCGGATGGTGCCGACGGCGGTGGCGGCGAAGGCGTACCGCTCACCGAGCCGGGTGCTCACCAGTGCTCCGGCGCTCCACCAGGTCAGGGGCTGCCCACCCATGTGCATCGTGCTGCGCTCCCGCTGGAGGTGGGAGTTGTGGCTGTGGACGAAGGCGGGGCCCCGGGCGGCGAGGGCGAGGAGGTTGTCCGCCATCATCCGGTCCCGCAGGGCCACCATCCGGGCGAGGCGGAGAGGCGAGGGGTCGGCCATGGCGTGGTGGTAGCGGAGCAGGCCGGTCGCCGTGCGCGCGTACAGGCGTGCCCGGTCGAGCGCTTCGGGAGAGGCCGTCGCCCGCAGGTGCGGGGCCTGGGTGTCGACGAGGGTCTCCAGGTCGTCGGCGAGCAGGCGCAGTTGTGCGGCCTCCGGCGTCCGGCCCACGGAGCGGGCGGCGTCCCGCATCGCGGCGGGTTCGGTCCAGCGGGCGTCGGGGCCGAGGAGACGGTCGAGGGTGTCCCGGGTGCAGGGAAGCAGGGCGGGGTCCACGGCCCCGGTGAGGTGGTCGTGGAGTTCCGTCAGGGCCTGGCGGGGGGAGGCCGCGCCGGTGATCTCCAGGGGGCCGTCGAAGCCGGCGAAGCGGACGTGTTCGGCAGGGGGCCGGTTCTCGTTGTGGGCGCGCATCCAGCGGACGAGGTCGCGGTTGGCCTCGGAGGCGCCCCAGCCGTGGCTGAATCCCCGCTCCATGACGGCGTCGAGGGTGCCGGTGCCGGCGGTGACGTAGGCGTCGACGGCCAGGCCCCGGAGGCAGTCGGTCTCGAGGGCGATCGTGCGGTAGCCCTCGTCCTCGGCGAGCTGCCGGAAGATCTCGTTGCGGAGGTGGAGGAGGGAGTCCTCACCGTGGGTGGGTTCGCCCAGGGCCAGGAGGCGGGGACGCGCCGGGAGCAGTTTCAGGAGCGCGCCGGCCTCGGCGGCATGGGTGAGGTCCTTGAGGTCAGTGGCCATGCCTTCCACGCTATCTTTGAACCTTCGGTGGAAACTTCTGCGCGCTAGCGTCGCTTTCATGGACCAAAAGTTTCAAAGTGAGGTGCGGCTGCGTCCGGTCGATCTGGCGCGGCGGCACGGGTTGTCGACGCAGGCGGTCCGGAATTACGAGGAGGCCGGGATCCTGCCGGCGGCCCGGCGCACCGCTCAGGGCTACCGCGTCTACACCCCGCTGCACGCGGCGGCTCTGCGGGCCTTTCTCGCCCTGGTCCCGGGGCATGGTCACGCCACGGCGGCGGCGGTCATGCGGGCCGTGCACGAGGGCCCGGCCGACGAGGCGTTCCGG
>NZ_JAPSIW010000439.1 GCF_031178505.1 Streptomyces sp.
GGTCTCTGCTGGTCGGTGGCGCGTCAGGCCCGCTGCAGGGCGTCCGCCGGGGCTCCGGCGGGGAGGGCCTCGATGAGGGCCTTGAGGTCGGCGAGGTCCTGCTCGGTGAGGTCCTGCAGCGGGGGGCGCACGCCGCCGGCGTCGCGCCCCACGGCCCGCAGCCCGCCCTTGATGATCGAGACCCCGTAGCCCTTCGCCCGGTCCCGGATCTCCAGGTAGGGCAGCACGAAGCTGTTGAGCTTCTCGGTCACGGCCGCCCGGTCCTGGGCCCGGACGTCGCGGTAGAACTCCAGGGCGAACTCGGGGACGAAGTTGTACATTGCCGAAGAGTAAGTGCTCATGCCCAGCTGCAGCAGGGGCAGGGCGAAGGTCTCCGCGGTGGGCAGCCCACCGAGGTAGAACAGCCGGTCCCCGTTGCGGGCGTAGACCTTGGTGAGGTGCTCGATGTCGCCGATGCCGTCCTTGAAGCCGATGAAGTTCTCGTGGCGCTCGGCGAGACGGGCGACGGTCTCGGCGGAGTAGACGGCGTTGGCCCGGTTGTAGGCGATGACCCCGAGGTCGGTGGCCGCGCAGACCGCCGAGGCGTGGGCGAGCAGACCGTCCTGGTCGCACTCGGTGAGGTACGGGGGCAGCAGCAACAGGCCCTCCGCGCCGGCGGCGGCCGCGTCGTGGGCGTTGCGCACGGCCTGAGCGGTGTTGCCGGCCGCGGGGGCGAGCACGGGGACGGTCCCCCCGACCTCATCGACCGCGGCGCGCACCACGGTGGCGGTCTCCTCGGGGGTGAGGGAGAAGCCCTCACCGGTCCCGCCCGCGGCGAACAGGCCGGCCACGGGGTGGCTCGCCTGCCACGCCAGGTGCTCGCGGTAGGTGGTCTCGTCGAAGAGCAGATCCTGGTCGAACGCGGTGACGGGGAAGGACAGCAGGCCGTCCTTGAGCTTGTCCGCCAGTTCCTGGGGCGTGTGTGTGGCCACGGTCGTCGTCCTTCGTGTGGGTCGCGGTCAGGCGGTGCGCCTGTGAATCACGTCTCACCCTAGGAAGGCCGCATGATGCCTGTCCAAGGCCTTTTGTGTATGGAGTCATGTCCTGAAGGCATCGCTCGGAGCGCCTGTCAGTGCATCCGGGGGCGGAGGTGGTCGAGCAGGTGGAGCAGCGCGGGGTTCTTGGAGCTGCGGTCCCAGATGGCGTGCAGCTCGACGGCGTCCGAGGAGCTCCCGGCCAGCCTGAGGTAGGCGACGCCCTCGATCCCGAGAAGGCGGGCGGACTCCGGCACGAAGGCGACGCCCCGCCGGGCGGACACGAGCGCCACCATGGTCAGGACCTGGCTGACGGTGTGCACCACGTTGCGGTGCTCCACCTCCACGAGACGCACCACGTGGTCGTAGAAGTACCGGGCCTTGGTGGGGGAGTGCATGATCAGCGGGATCTCCCGGAGGTCCGAGGACGTGACGGACCGCTTCAGGGCGGTCAGGGGGTGGTCGGCCGGGACGGCGACGCAGAGGTCCTCGGCGAGCAGGAGCTGGGACTCGAAGACCTCCGTGTCGAAGGGAGGGCGTGCCAGTCCGAGATCGAGGTCACCGTCCTGCAGGGCCTGCACCTGCTCCCCGGTCACGAGCTCCTGGAGGTCGACGTCGACGTCGGGGAGGGCCTGTTCGATCTCCCCGAGCAGGTGGCCGAGGAGGCTGAACCCGGACGCGGCGGTGAAGCCGATCCGCAGCACGCCGGCCCGCCCGGCCGCGATCCGGCGGGCCAGGACCGGGGCGCGGTCGGCGGCGACCACGAGGCGGCGGGCTTCGCCCAGGAACGCCCGTCCGGCGGCGGTCAGCGCCACCCGGCGGTTGTCCCGCTCCAGCAGCTCCACCCCGAGCGTCTTCTCCAGCTTCTGGATCTGCCGGCTCAGCGGCGGCTGGGTCATGTTGAGCCGCACCGCGGCGCGGCCGAAGTGCAGCTCCTCCGCGACGGCGATGAAGCTGCGGGCCTGGTCCAGTGTGAACATCATGCCTTCCGGGTATTACTCAATGCAGGAATTGGCTTGGACATGCATCATATTCTCTTCCTAGGCTCAGGCATCAAGCCCGATGTGATGGCACTCACAGAGGGCGATCCGCCTTCGAGCCCTACCGGACGGTCCCCGTCCCCCTCGCTTCCAGGAGAACCCATGCACAAGACTCCGTTCCGCCAGGCCCTGCTCGGCGCGACCGCGGTGACCGCGGCCCTCGCCCTCACCGCCTGCGGCGGCAACGTCGGCGGCAACGCCCAGGCCTCGGGGGAGGACTTCCCCACGGAGCCCGTCACCCTGACCGTCGGCCAGGCCGCGGGCGGCTCGACCGACCTCATCGCCCGGGCCGTGGCCGAGGGCGCCTCGGAGGACCTCGGCGTCCCGATGCCGGTGGTGAACAAGCCGGGAGCCAACGGCGCCCTGGCGACCCAGGAGGTCGCCGGCGCGGCTGCCGACGGGCACGACCTCGTGCTGCTCAACGCCTCCCTGATCACCATCACCCCGCTCGCCGTGGGCGAGGAGGAGGCGGTCTCCCTGGACGACGTCGAGGTGCTCAAGGGGCTCTCCCAGGACGACTACGTCATGGTCGCCAGCAAGGAGTCCGGCCTGAAGACCGTCGAGGACGTCAAGAACGCCTCGGGCACGTTCAGCTACGGCACCACGGGCGTGGGGACCGGCTCCCAGCTCGCCCAGACCATCCTGTTCGAGCAGGCCGAGATCACCGGCACGGAGGTCCCCTTCGACTCCGGCTCGCCGGCCCTCACCGCGGTGCTGGGCAACCAGGTGCAGGTCGCCACCATCCAGCTGGGCGAGGCCAAGCCGCAGATCGACGCCGGCGAGGTCGTGCCCATCGTGGTCTTCTCGGAGGAGCGCAACGAGTTCCTTCCCGACGTGCCGACCGCCGTCGAGTCCGGCTACGACGTCCCCGTGGCCCAGTACCGGGCCGTCGCCGCGCCGAACGGCACGCCGCAGGAGGTCAAGGACCGCCTCGTCGAGGCCTTCGACGCAGCCCTCGCCTCCGAGGCGTACCAGCAGTTCAACGAGCAGAACCTGCTGACCCCGCGCGAGATCTCCGGTGAAGAGGTCGAGGCCGAGTGGACCGAGCTCGCCGAGCGCTACCAGCAGCTCGTCGAGGAGTACGACATCTCCCTCGCCGAGTAGTACCCCGCAACCACCACGACGACCAGCGGCACCAGGAGCATTCCCATGAAGCAGTCCCGCACGGACGAGCAGACCTCGGTCGGCGACGTCCTCCTCGACGACGCCGCGGCGGCCGACGAGCTCACGCCGGAGCAGCTCGCGGCCCAGTGGGAGGCCGAGGAGCCGCCGCCGGCCGGCCCGCTCGCCAGCATGGGGTCGACGCTGGTCGTGACGGCGCTGGCCGGGGCGGCGGCGGTGCTGTCCCTGGGCATGGGCCTGGGGACCCCGCAACAGCCCGACCCCGGGATGTGGCCGTTCGTGGTCAGCGTCGTCGCCGTGGTCCTCTGCCTCGCCCAGCTGTTCCTGGGCCGGCGCGGCGGGGACGGTGAGCAGTTCTCCCGCCAGTCGCTGCTCACCGTCTACGGCTTCCTCACGTTCGTGGGGATGGTGCTGCTGATGCCCGTGATCGGCTTCGAGATCCCGTCCCTGGTCCTGTGCTTCGTCTGGATGAAGTTCCTCGGGGGTGAGACGTGGCGCTCGGCCACGCTCTACTCGGTCCTCGTGGTCGTCGCCTTCTACGCGATCTTCATCCTGGGCCTCGGCACCAGCATTCCCCACCTGTTCTGACGGCCCTCGACCCCTGACGGCCCTCGACCAAAAGGCTTCCGCATGGACTTCCTGCAACCGGCCCTGGACGGCTTCTCCGTCGTCCTGGAGCCCACCAACCTCCTGTACTGCCTCCTGGGCGTGACCATCGGCATGCTGATCGGCGTGCTTCCCGGGCTGGGGCCTGCCGCGACCATCGCGATCCTGCTGCCCCTGACCTACGGCGTCGAGCCGGTGACCGCGATCATCATGCTGGCCGGCATCTTCTACGGCGCCCAGTACGGGGGGACCATCACCTCCGTGCTGCTCCGGCTGCCCGGTGAGGCCAGTTCGGTGGTCACGGTCTTCGACGGCTACATGATGGCCAAGCAGGGCAGGGCCGGCACCGCGCTGGGCATCGCCGCCATCGGCTCGTTCGTCGGCGGCACGGTCGCGATCATCGGCCTGACCTTCCTGGCTCCGCTCGTCGCCGGTTTCGCCCTCGACTTCGGCCCGCCCGAGTACACCGCGCTCGCCCTGCTCGGCATCCTGCTCGTGGCGACCATCAGCAACGGCAACAAGTCCAAGGCCCTGATCGCTGCGTGCTTCGGCCTGCTGCTGGCCACGGTGGGGCGTGACATCTTCACCGGCGGGGAGCGCTTCACCTTCGGCAACGTGAACCTGGCCGACGGCATCGACTTCGTGCCCGTCGCGATGGGCCTCTTCGGACTCGGCGAGATCCTGCACAACCTGGAGGAGCGCCACCGCGCCGCCAAGGCGCCGGCGAAGGTCTCGAACGTGTGGCCCTCCGGGGCGGACCTCAGACAGGCCTCCGGATCCATCGGCCGCGGCTCGGTCCTGGGATTCTTCCTGGGCATCCTGCCCGGCGGCGGCGCCACGATCTCCTCGATGGCCGCCTACGCCATGGAGAAGAAGCGGGCCAAGCGGCCCGAGCGGTTCGGGCGGGGCGCGGTCGAGGGCGTCGCCGGGCCCGAGACCGCCAACAACGCCGCGGCCACGAGCTCCTTCATCCCCCTGCTCACCCTGGGCATCCCGGCCAACGCCACGATGGCCCTCATGTTCGGCGCCCTGCTCATCCAGGGGGTCACCCCCGGGCCGCAGCTCGTCCAGCAGGAGCCCGAGCTGTTCTGGGGCGTGGTCAACTCCATGTACATCGGCAACATCCTGCTGCTGATCATGTCGATCCCCCTGATCGGCGTCTTCGTCCGCATCCTCCGCGTGCGGGCGGCGATCCTGGGGCCGATCACCGCGCTGATCACCCTGCTCGGCGCCTACACGATCAACAACTCGATGTTCGACGTCACGCTCGTCGTCCTCTTCGGCGCCATCGGCTACCTCATGAAGAAGTACGGGTTCGAGCCCGGTCCCCTGGTGCTGGCCTTCGTCCTCGGCTCCCTGCTCGAGTCCAACCTGCGCCGGTCGCTGCTGGTCTTCGAGGGGGACGTCACCGGGTTCTTCGCCCGCCCCATCTCCGCGACCCTGCTGCTGCTCTTCCTCCTGGTCGCCGCACTGCCCCTCATCCAGTCCGCCCTCCGTCGTCGCAGGACTCGCGGGACGTCCCCCGAGGGGATGCCCGCCGAGGACTCCGACCGCACCTCTGTCAAGGAGAACGCATGAGCATCCTCGTCGGCTACGTCCCCACCCCCGTCGGAGAGGCCGCCGTCCGGGCGGCCATCGAGGAGGCCCGCCTCCGCGACGAGACGCTGCTGATCGTCAACTCGGTCCGGGAGGGCGCCCTGGCCGACAAGACCGTGGCCTCCGACGACGACCTCCGGCGCGTCACCGACGCGGCGACCGCCGCCGGAGTGGCCCACACCGTCCTGCAGCCGTCCCACCGGGCCGACCTGGCCGAGGAGATCCTCGACCTCGCGCGCGAGCACGACGTCTCCCGGATCGTCATCGGTCTGCGCCAGCGCTCCCAGGTGGGCAAGTTCATCATGGGCTCCCACGCCCAGCGGATCCTCCTGCAGGCGGACCGTCCGGTCCTGGCCGTGAAGACCCCCGAGGCGCACCTCTGAGGCCTCGTCCTCCCGCCCGCGCACGAGGCACCGCCGCCCCACCGGCAGCGGTGCCTCGTGCGCGTTCCCGGTCAGGCGCTCTCGCGCCGCACGAACTCCCCGACGACGTGCTCCACCCGGGGGTGGTCGCCGCTGAGGGCCACGTCCGCCGCGGTCTCCCCGATCTCCTCCAGGGGGAAGCGGACCG
>NZ_JAPSIW010000440.1 GCF_031178505.1 Streptomyces sp.
ACCGTGCGCGGCGTGCGCCAGGACCGGACCGTCCGGATCCGCCTCGCCCAGTGGGCGGCCCTCGACCGCCACGGGCCCACCGACGCCCGGCTGCGCGCCCCGGTCCTGAGCCTGGCCTGGCTGCTGCTCTCCTGCGCGCTGTGCGCGGGCGGCCTGTGGGTGGCCTTCGCCGTCCCGGCCGGGGCCACCCGGGAGGACGGCGGCTACGGCCTGGTCGCCTACGGGATGGGCGCCTCCCTGATCCTCTGGGTCACCGGCCTCGTCGGCCTGACGAAGATCGTGGGCCACCACCGCATGGCGAACCGCCTCACCGGCCCGAACCGCTTCACCGGGCCGAACCACGTGACCGCCCGCAGCCGTGTCAGCGGCCCGGGCCGCCCGCGGGGCGGCCGATCAGCATCGTCGGAGCCCCCGCGACCCGAGTGAGCAGCACGGTGGCCGCGTTCGGGCCCTTGGGCTTCACCTTCCGCCGGATCTCCTCCGGCTCGACCGCCGAGCCGCGCTTCTTCACGGTCAGCGTGCCGACCTCCCGCTCCCGCAGCAGGGCCTTCAGCTTCTTCAGGTTGAAGGGGAGTTCGTCGGTGATCTCGTACGCGGCGGCGTACGGGGTCGGGACGAGCGCGTCGGCCGTCACGTAGGCGATGGTCGCGTCGATCAGCCCGCCGTCCACCTCCGCCGCCACCTCGGCGACGAGGTGGGCGCGGATGACGGCGCCGTCGGGCTCGTACAGGTAGCGGCCGACGGGCCGGACCTCCGGGTCGGGCAGGCCCCGGCCGGTGAGGCTCACCCCGGAGGGCAGCAGCGTGGCGCGGCGGGCACCCGGCTCCGTGCCGAACCAGAGCACGGCCTCCTTCACGTCCCCGCCGTCCGAGATCCACTCCGCCTCGGCCTCCTCGGGCACCGTCTCGTGCGGGATGCCGGGCGCGATCTTCAGCGCCGCGTGCGGGGCCGTGCGGGCCGCCCGGACCGCCCAGGAGAGCGGCGGGGAGTACGCCTCGGGGTCGAAGATCCGGCCCCGCCCGCCGCGTCGCGCCGGGTCGACGAAGACCGCGTCGTACCCGGTGGTGTCGATCTCGGTGACATCGGCGCAGCGCACCTCGATCAGGTCCGCGAGGCCGAGCGCCTCGGCGTTGGCGCGGGCGGTCGCGGCGGTGACGGGATCGCGGTCGACGGCGAGGACGGAGATCCCGGCGCGGGCGAGGGCGATCGCGTCGCCGCCGATCCCGGAACAGAGGTCGGCGACGCTCCCGACGCCGAGGGCCCGCAGCCGCGCGGCCCGGTGGGCGCCGACCGAGGCGCGGGTGGACTGCTCGACTCCGTTGGCCGTGAAGAACATCCGGTACGCGTCGTCGGCGCCGAACTTCGCCACCGCCCGCTGCCGCAGCCGGGCCTGCCCGAGGGCCGCCGTGACCAGGTCGGCGGGGTGGTCGCGGCGCAGCCGGGAGGCGACGGCGAGTTCCCGGGCGGGGTCGTAGTCGCGCAGGGCGGCGAGGAGCGTCCGCCCTTCGGGGGTGAGGAGGGCGGTGAGGGCGGCGAGGTCGTTCACCCGCCCATTGTGGTGCCTCGCGTGTCGTGCGGCGGGTGTGGGCCGCCCGGGGGACCGTGGGGGCGGTACGGCGGTGTCGCGGCCGGGAGGGGCCCGCGCGCTGACAGGATGCGGCGCGATACACCTCGTACGACAAAAGGAAAAGATGATGGCAAAGGGTGGGTCGTCCTCCCGTCGGGTCCTCGGGGCCGCGCTCCTCGTCGCCGCCCTCACCTCCACGGCCGCCTGCTCCGGCTCCGGGGCCGGGCCGGAAGCCGGTGCCGGGGGCGCGCCCGCTCCCGCCGCCGGACAGCAGGCAGCGGCGGCGCGCCCCCTGACCGCCTCCGCCGCGCTCAACGAGCACCTCAGGAAGGTCCGGGAGCAGCGCGCGGCCCGGGTCCTCGCCGCCCGGAAGTGGGGGCTGAAGCAGACCCCGCTCGAAGCCCCCGCCCCGCCCGCGAAGAAGCCGGCGATCACCACCCGCAAGGGCTTCGAGACCGACGGAACCGGCCTGCCGCCCGTCTTCACCACCGTGCCCACCAAGGAGAAGATCGTCTTCCTGACGATCGACGACGGCGCGGAGAAGGACCCCGAGCTGATCCGGATGATGACCGAGCTCGACATCCCCTACAGCGCCTTCCTCAGCGACTACGTCGTCAAGGACGACTACGGCTACTTCGCGAAGATGCAGCGCTCGCAGGCGCGCGGGGTCGCCCTGCACAACCACACCCTCAACCACCGCTACATGCCGGCCCTCTCCTACGAGCGGCAGAAGCGCGAGATCTGCGGCATGCAGGACGTCATCGAGAAGCGGTACGGCACCCGGCCCCCGCTGTTCCGCCCGCCGTACGGCAACTACAACGAGGACACCCTGCGCGCCGCCAAGGCCTGCGGGGTCAGGGCCGTGCCGCTCTGGGCCTCGGAGGCCTTCCCCGACCGCATGGAGTGGCGCGAGTGGGACCGCGACCTGCACCCCGGCGACATCGTGCTCACCCACTTCCGGGGGAAGGACGACTGGAAGGGCAGCATGCCGGACATGATCCGCAGGGTGATGAACGTGATCACGGCGAAGGGGTACGCGGTCGCCAAGCTGGAGGACTACGTATGACCCGGGCCCGCTTCGGCCTCGTGGGCCTCTCGCTCGCCGCCCTCCTCGCCCTCACCGGCTGCGCCCCGGCGGTCGACCCGATCGAGCGGCTGGGGCGGAAAGCGGCGCAGCGGGTGGCGGCGGCGGAGCCGGTGGCGGGTGTTCCGGACCCCCGCCCGATGCGCCACATGGCGTGGAATTGGCACTCCGCTTGACCGAGTGCTAATCGCGGTCATAGTCTCGCCTCTGGCACTCCCCACCGGAGAGTGCCAAAGAAGCGACGGGCAGGTCCGGCACCCGCGACGACGGATCCACCTGGTCGCCACACTCAGACAGTTAACCCCGCGAGATCTCCGAAGGGGGAGGTCGGATCGTGACGACCGTCAGCTCCAAGGTTGCCATCAAGCCGCTCGAGGACCGCATCGTGGTCCAGCCGCTCGACGCCGAGCAGACCACGGCCTCTGGCCTGGTCATCCCGGACACCGCGAAGGAGAAGCCCCAGGAGGGTGCCGTCCTCGCCGTGGGCCCGGGCCGTTTCGAGAACGGCGAGCGCCTTCCGCTCGACGTGAAGGTCGGCGACGTCGTGCTCTACAGCAAGTACGGCGGCACCGAGGTCAAGTACAACGGTGACGAGTACCTCGTCCTCTCGGCCCGCGACGTGCTCGCGATCATCGAGAAGTAAGCCGAAGTACCTTCCGAGGCACCTGAAAAAGATGCTGTGAGCTGCGCCCCGAGGCCCCGTTCCGGGGCCCGGGGCGCCGCTCGTTACCCGATTTCCGAGAGGGCTGAATCGCTCCCATGGCGAAGATCCTGAAGTTCGACGAGGACGCCCGTCGCGCCCTTGAGCGCGGCGTCAACAAGCTTGCCGACACGGTGAAGGTGACGATCGGCCCGAAGGGTCGCAACGTCGTCATCGACAAGAAGTTCGGCGCCCCCACCATCACCAACGACGGTGTCACGATCGCCCGCGAGGTCGAGATCGAGGACCCGTACGAGAACCTCGGCGCCCAGCTGGTGAAGGAGGTGGCGACCAAGACCAACGACATCGCGGGTGACGGCACCACCACCGCCACCGTCCTCGCCCAGGCGCTCGTCCGCGAGGGCCTGCGCAACGTCGCCGCCGGCGCCTCCCCGGCCGCCCTGAAGAAGGGCATCGACGCCGCCGTCAAGGCCGTCTCCGACGAGCTCCTCGCGACCGCCCGTCCGATCGACGACAAGTCGGACATCGCCGCCGTCGCCGCGCTCTCCGCGCAGGACCAGCAGGTCGGCGAGCTCATCGCCGAGGCGATGGACAAGGTCGGCAAGGACGGTGTCATCACCGTCGAGGAGTCCAACACCTTCGGCCTGGAGCTCGACTTCACCGAGGGCATGGCCTTCGACAAGGGCTACCTGTCCCCGTACATGGTGACCGACCAGGAGCGCATGGAGGCCGTCCTCGACGACCCCTACATCCTGATCAACCAGGGCAAGATCTCGTCCATCCAGGACCTGCTGCCGCTGCTGGAGAAGGTCATCCAGGCGGGCTCCTCCAAGCCGCTGCTGATCATCGCCGAGGACGTCGAGGGCGAGGCGCTCTCCACCCTCGTCGTCAACAAGATCCGTGGCACCTTCAACGCCGTCGCCGTCAAGGCGCCCGGCTTCGGTGACCGCCGCAAGGCGATGCTCCAGGACATGGCCACCCTCACCGGTGCCACCGTCATCGCCGAGGAGGTCGGCCTCAAGCTCGACCAGGCCGGCCTGGACGTGCTCGGCACCGCCCGCCGCGTGACCGTCACCAAGGACGACACCACCATCGTCGACGGTGGCGGCAACTCCGAGGACGTCGCGGGCCGCGTCGCCCAGATCAAGGCCGAGATCGAGACCACGGACTCCGACTGGGACCGCGAGAAGCTCCAGGAGCGCCTCGCGAAGCTGGCCGGCGGCGTGTGCGTGATCAAGGTCGGCGCCGCCACCGAGGTGGAGCTGAAGGAGAAGAAGCACCGCCTGGAGGACGCCATCTCCGCGACCCGCGCCGCGGTCGAGGAGGGCATCGTCTCCGGTGGTGGCTCCGCTCTGGTCCACGCCGTCAAGGTCCTCGAGGGCAACCTCGGCAAGGAGGGCGACGAGGCCACCGGTGTCGCCGTCGTCCGCCGCGCCGCCGTCGAGCCGCTGCGCTGGATCGCCGAGAACGCCGGCCTCGAGGGCTACGTCATCACCTCGAAGGTGTCGGAGCTCGACAAGGGCCAGGGCTTCAACGCCGCGACCGGCGAGTACGGCGACCTGATCAAGGCCGGCGTCATCGACCCGGTCAAGGTGACGCGCTCCGCCCTGGAGAACGCCGCCTCGATCGCCTCCCTGCTTCTCACCACCGAGACCCTCGTGGTGGAGAAGAAGGAGGAGGAGCCGGCGGACGCGGGCCACGGCCACGGTCACGGCCACTCCCACTGAGGCACCTGACTGATCACTGAGGCCCGGGGCCCCCGAGAGGGGGCACCGGGCCCCGGTGTTTCCACGCCGGCCCGCCGACGGCCGGGGACGTACGGGGCGGGTCAGGCCTCCACCGCGCCGATGCGGCCCATCAGGCCCAGCAGGTCGTACTGCCACCAGCCCTCGACGATCTTTCCGTCCTCCCGGAAGCGGTGGATCAGGGTCCCCGTCATGGAGACCTCGATGCCGGTGGGCTGGAGCCCCATGAAGTCGCCCGTGTGGGTCCCCTGCCAGGTCCAGCGGGTGCAGACCCGGTCGCCCTCCGCGATCTGGTCCTCCACCGTGAAGGCGAAGTCGAAGCCCTCGCGCCACATCGCCACCTCGCGGCGGACCGCGTCCATCCCGATGGCGTCCTGCGCGTTCGTCGGATCGTGGTCGTGATAACCCTCCGCGAGCACCTCGTCCAGGAGCGCCAGCTCCGGCTCGGTGGCGATCATCTCCAGGAGCCGGCGCGCGGCGGCCTTGTAGAGGGCCTCGTCCCGCACGACGTCCAGGTCGGTGAAGGTCGGCAGCTCGTCGCAGAGCGCCACCATCTCGCGGAAGATCCGGTCCGTCTCGGGCAGCTGCGAGTTCCGCATCGCCACCTCGTACGAGGGGAACTCCACGACGTGCGAGGCGTCGGACCGGTCCGTCCCGACGATGCTGTGGGTGGCGGTGCGTTTGCCCCGGGTCCGCTCGACCCACTGGTCCATGAGCCGGTTCAGATCCTCGACCCGACTGGTCTTGCAGTCGATTATCTGTACGAATGTCATGACGCCTCCCGACCGGGGGTGGGGGTCTTCTCCAGTCTAGGTCCGGAGGGCCCCGGCGACGCGTCCTACGCCGAGTGCCCCAGGTCCGCGGCCCGTACCTCCTCCGCGAACGGTTC
>NZ_JAPSIW010000441.1 GCF_031178505.1 Streptomyces sp.
GAATGACGACCCCACTCGGCAAGGCAATATGACATTGGTATATGACGACGCGGAGTGTCCTCGGACCGTGCCGGTGGAGTGCCCGGTGCAGCCTAACCGCCGACGGCTTCGCGCGCAGGGGTTGTGGATCAGCGGGGTGGGCACAATCGTCCGTGACACGCGGCCGTCGTGGCGGCCGCCCAGGGCGGGAGGGACCCTTAGATGGGGGAGAAAGTCGTGGCGGACGGGTTCGCCCCGTCCGACCGGCAGCGGTACCGCACGAAACTCCAGCAGTGTCTCGCGGGACTCGCGAGACTGCTGGCGGAGAAGAGGTTCGACCGTCCGCGAAATCTCATGGGACTGGAGATCGAACTCAATCTCGCGGGCGCCGACGGACTGCCCCGCATGCTCAACGGACCCGTTCTCCAGAAGATCGCGAGCCCCGATTTCCAGACGGAACTCGGATTGTTCAACCTGGAAGTGAACATCGCCCCCCACCGCCTCGCCGGCCGGGTATTCGACCGGCTCGCCGAGGAGGTGAGGACGAGCCTCGGATACGCCGACCGCAAGGCCGCCGAACTCGACGCGGGCGTGCTCATGATCGGCATACTCCCCACGCTCGCCCAGCGGGATCTGGTCTTCGAGAACCTCTCGGCGGCCGACCGCTACACGCTGCTCAACGACCAGATCCTCGCCGCGCGCGGGGAGGACTTCACCCTCGACATCCACGGCGTCGAACGGCTCCTGTGCACCTCGGAGTCGATCGTCCCCGAGGCGGCCTGCACCTCCGTCCAGCTGCACCTCCAGGTCACGCCCGCCCGGTTCGCCGCCGTCTGGAACGCCGCCCAGGCCGTGGCCGGCGTCCAGATAGCCCTGGGGGCCAACGCCCCCTTCGTCTTCGGCCGCGAACTGTGGCGCGAGTCCAGGCCGCCCCTCTTCCTCCAGGCCACCGACACCAGGCCGCCCGAACTCCAGACCCAGGGCGTACGGCCGCGCACCTGGTTCGGGGAGCGGTGGGTGGACTCGGCGTACGACCTCTTCGAGGAGAACGTGCGCTACTTCCCCGCCCTGCTGCCGATCTGCGACGACGAGGACCCCCTGCTCGCCCTCGACGAGGGCCGGGTGCCGCGCCTCCAGGAACTCGTCCTCCACAACGGAACCGTCTACCGCTGGAACCGCCCCGTGTACGGCTGGGTCGACGGCGTCCCCCACCTGCGGGTGGAGAACCGGGTGCTGCCCGCGGGGCCCACCGTCACGGACGTCATCGCCAACGCGGCCTTCTACTACGGCCTCGTGCGCTCGCTCGCCGACGACCCCCGCCCGGTGTGGAGGCGGATGGAGTTCGCGGACGCGGAGGCCAACTTCGACACCGCCTGCCGGCACGGCATCGAGGCGGAGCTGCGCTGGCCCCGGCAGGGGCGCGCCGGCGGGGTCACCACCCTGCCCGCCGTACGGCTCGTCCTGGACGAGCTGCTGCCGCTCGCCGCGGCCGGGCTCGACGCCTGGCACGTGGAGCCGGCCGACCGGGACTTCTACCTCGGGGTGATCGAGCAGCGCTGTCTGCGGCGGGTCAACGGCGCCTCCTGGCAGGCCGACACCTTCCACAAGGCGCTGGGTGACGGCCTGGACCGCGAGGCGGCGCTCGCCGCGACCACCCGCCGCTACCGGGAACTGACGCTGACCGGCGAACCCGTGCACACCTGGCCGGTGGGGACCGGCTGACGCGGCCGGCCCGTCTCCCGCTCCGGTGCCGCCGACGCGTGCGCGATCATGTCAGGGTGGTCGTGCTCGGGGCGTGACCGGGAACGGGAGACGGGTGTGGTGGTGTCGGAACGACGGATGAGCGAACCCCTGCCGGCCGAGGGGCCGCCGCCGCGCTTCCTGCGCTCCGAGACGCTTCTCGTGCTGGCCCTCTCGCTCGGCGCGAGCGCGGTGTCCTCGCTCATCAGCTTCGTCGGCTCGCTCACCAGGCCCGGATCGCTCAAGGAACAGGCGGCCACGCTCAACGGCTCGTACGCGCCGGGACGGCCGTGGCTCGACCTGTCCTGGCAGCTGTTCGGCATCGCCACGGCGCTGGTGCCCGTCCTCCTCGTGGCGCACCTGCTGCTGCGGGAGGGCGCCGGGATGCGCGCGATCGGCTTCGACCGGACGCGGCCCTGGCCGGATCTCGGGCGCGGGACGCTGGTCGCCGCCGCGATCGGCAGCGCGGGCCTCGCCTTCTACCTGGCGGCGCGGGCGTCCGGTTTCAACCTGACCGTGGTGCCGGAATCGCTGCCCGAGGTGTGGTGGAAGTACCCCGTCCTGATCCTCTCCGCGGTGCAGAACTCCGTGGTGGAGGAGGTGATCGTCGTCGGCTACCTGCTGCGCCGTCTGGACGGGCTGGGCTGGTCGCCGGTGGCGGCGCTGGCGGCCAGCTCGGTGCTGCGCGGCTCGTACCACCTCTACCAGGGCGTCGGCGGCTTCGTCGGCAACGTCGTCATGGGCGTCGTCTTCGTGCTCCTCTACCGGCGCTGGGGGCGGGTCGGTCCGCTGGTGGTGGCGCACGCCCTGCTCGACATCGTGGCCTTCGTCGGCTACGGACTGCTGGCGGGCGAGGTGGGGTGGCTGCCGACCGTCTGACGGCGGGCGTGTGACGGAGGGGCGTACGGCGCGGTGCCGTACGCCCCTTCGCCGTACGGCACGGGGGCCGGTCCGTCAGGCGTGCAGCTCGCCGTCCACGACGGTGCGCGCGTGCCCGGTGAGGAGCGTGCGGTCGCCGCGCAGCCGGGTCCGTACGAAGCCGGTGCGGGCGCCGCCCTGCAAGCCGGTCAGATCGTCCCGTCCGAACCGGGCCGACCAGTACGGGGCGAGCGCCGTGTGGGCGCTGCCGGTGACCGGGTCCTCGTCGATCCCGACGGCGGGGAAGAAGCAGCGCGAGGCGAAGTCGTAACCCGCGTCCGGGTGTCGGGCGGCGGCGGTCGTGATGACCCCGCGCGAGGACATGCCCTTCAGGGCGGCGAAATCGGGGGCGAGGGACCTGACGGCCGTCTCGTCCCGGAGTTCCACCAGGAGGTCGCCGAGGTGGGCGGCCGTGTCGTGGACGGCGACCACCTCGGCGCCGAGCGCCCGCGCGAGGCCCTCGGGAGCGGCGACGGGCGTGTGGGAGGAGGTCGGGAAGTCCATCGTGATCGCGCCGTCGGCCTCCGCGGTGGCACCGAGAACCCCGCTGCGCGTCGCGAAGCGGACGGGGCCGTCCGCCCGGCCGGTGGAGCGCAGGACGTGGGCGGTGGCAAGGGTGGCGTGGCCGCACATGTCGACCTCGGTGGTCGGGGTGAACCAGCGCAGCGCCCAGTCCGCCTCGCCGCCGGCGGGGAGGGGATGGGCGAAGGCCGTCTCGGAGAGGTTGACCTCGGCCGCCACGGCCTGGAGCCAGTCGTCCTCCGGGAAGGACTCGAGGAGCAGGACCCCGGCCGGGTTGCCGGAGAAGGGCTGGTCGGTGAAGGCGTCGACGATTCGGATCCGCATGCCCCGGACCGTACCCGTGCGGCCGGGACACCGGCCAAGGCCAATCCCGGACCACTGGACCGGCCCATCGCTTGCCTCGCCCACATTACCGATATATCGTTGAAGCATCGCGACAGTTCACAGAAGGAGAACCGAAGGAAGGAGCGTTGCGATGCGTTCTCATGGACACGGATACGGACACGGCCCCGGACGGGGACACCGCGGACCCGGGCCCCGAGGTGACGTCGACGGCCGCCGCGCCGCCTTCGGCCCCTTCGGGCCGGGCTTCGGCGGCGGTCCCTTCGGCGGGGGGCGCGGGCGCGGCGGAGGCCGCGGGCGGGCGCGGCGCGGCGATGTGCGGGCCTCGATCCTGGCCCTGCTGAAGGACCGCCCGATGCACGGCTACGAGATGATCCAGGAGATCGGCGACCGCAGCGGCGGGGCGTGGAAGCCCAGCCCCGGCTCGGTCTACCCCACCCTCCAGATGCTGGAGGACGAGGGGCTGATCGTCAGCGAGAGCGAGGGCGGCAAGAAGCTGTTCACGCTCACCGAGGCCGGACGCGCCGAGGCCGGCTCGGGACCCGAGGCCCCGTGGGAGGAGGCCGGGCGCGGTGTCGACTGGGAGGCCGTGAACGAGATCCGGCAGGCCGGCTTCGGTCTGATGGAGGCGTTCGGGCAGGTCTGGAAGACCGGCAGCGCCGAGCAGCGGCAGAAGGCGGTCGACGTGCTCAACGACGCCCGCAAGAAGCTGTACCTCATCCTGGCCGACGAGCACTGAGGCGGCCGCGGCCCCGCCCGCCGACGGCCCGTCAGTTGCGGTGGGCCGTCAGCTCCGCCGCGGCCGGACCCGCGCCGTGGCCGATCCACCAGATCTCGGCCGAGTCGAAGGAGTCCGAGGCCCGGGGCGCGCCCTCGTCCTCGTGGCAGTGGTACGCGGCCCAGAACAGGTCGGCCCGCAGCGCGTCGCGCGGGGCGTAGACCCGGTACACGTACTGCCGCCCGTCACGTGCGGGCAGGCCCACCATCCAGAACACATGGGAGGGGACGCGCGGGACGGGGTGCGTGGTTGCCGGGGCGGCGCCACGCAAGGCGGCGCGCGCCCCTGTGGGTGAACTCACGTGATCTCATCCGTAAGGAGGAGGAACCGTGCGCCCGTACCCCACTCCGGTGGGATGCGGACATGCTCCTCACCGGCGATGTGCCCGGGCGCCGGGGCTGATGAGGTGAAAGGGTGCACAGTCCCGTTCCGCATCCGGCTCCCCGCGCGAGCCGGCCCCCGCACCCGCCCGCCCCGCCGCAGGCGCACCCCGGGCAGTCCGCCGCGCCGGAGGCGGCCGGCGCCGTACGGCAGGACGACGGAGTGGCGACGGACGGGATGGGGGCGGCCGAAGGAACGCGGCCGGTCGCCGTGGTGGAGCCGGTCGAAGGGGTGGGGCCGGGAGCCGCCCCCGCTCCCCGGGCGGGCACCCCGTCCGCCGTACGGTTCCCGCGACAGCCCCCCGCCCCGCGGGGGGATCTCGCGGCCGGACTCGCCCCGGTGCTCGCGACCGTCGTGACGGGCGCGCGCCGCAGGGCGCTGCGGGACGGCGACCGTCAGATCGACACCGCGCACCTCCTGCACGCGCTCGTCGAGTCGGACCCCGAGGCCGGCGCCGCCTTCGAGAGCGGCCACCAGCGGGCCCGGGTCCTCGGCTATCTCGTCCAGCGGTCCATCGGCTACGGCCTGCGCTGGCAGCGCTCGGTCGAGGAGTCCGCCGTCCGCCGGGCCCTCCCCGCCGTGCGCGCGGCGACCGGGGCCGGAGGCCGGGGCTCCGCCTGGTCACCCGCGGCCGCCACCGTCCTGGAGGAGGCCTTCCGCAGGGCCGCCGCGCGCGGCGAGGAGCACGCCCGCGGCCTCGACGTGCTCGCCGTCGTGGCCGCCGACCCCGAGAGCCGGGCCGCCGAGGTGCTGCGCGGAGCCGGTGTCGACCCCGTGGTCCTGGCCGCCCGCGCCGAGGAGCGGATCGCGTCCCGGGTGGCGGGGCGGACCGGCGACCGGATCGAAGGGCGGTCCCCGGGGCGGATCGAGGCCCTTCCGGCGGCGGGCGAACCGTCCCACAAGGGGGCGTCTCAACAGGCGTGACGGAGGTGACGCTGCTGACCGCCTCCTGTCATGATGGCCCGATGCACGCGTCTCAGGGGAGGAGCGCCGGCCTGGGACTCGCCTGGCCTCGGCCCTCGCATTCGGTGGTTCGGGAGTGGCGGCCAAGCCGCTCATCGAAGCGGGTCTCGACCCGCTGCACGTCGTCTGGCTCCGCGTCGCCGGCGCCGCGCTCGTCATGCTCCCGGTGGCTTGGCGCCACCGCGCCCTCCTGCGTCGCAAACCGGCCCTGCTCGCCGGCTTCGGCCTGCTCGCCGTCGCCGGTGTCCAGGCCTTCTACTTCGCCTCGATCTCCCGCATCCCGGTCGGCGTCGCCCTGCTCATCGAGTACCTCGCCCCGGCC
>NZ_JAPSIW010000031.1 GCF_031178505.1 Streptomyces sp.
CCGTTTCCCCCTGACCAATCTGCACCTGGGCGGGGCCCGGGGCGACCTGGACGAGGTCCGGGCCGCGATCACGGCGGCCGGGGGCCGCTGGGCGGACGCGCTCGGGGTGTGCGAGCGGGCCGCCGGGGCCTTTCCCGGCACCCGGTGCGTGGGGGTGGACCTGCTGCCCGCGACGGGCTGGCGCCGCTTCGCGGTCGGCGAGGTGAACGCCTTCGGAGACCTGCTGCCGGGGCTGAAGGGCCTGCCGGGCGGCGGCGCCGAGGGCCTCGACACGTACGCCGCGCAGGTCGCGGCCCTCGCCCGCCCCCGCACCCCCGCCCTTCCCTTTCCTCCTCCCACCGACGTCGTCATGAGCACCGTATGAGCACCACAGGAACGAGCCCCGTGTGAACCAGCCCGACATGAACGCGATCGTCGGCAGCCACGATCTGCTCCTGGTCACCCTCGACACCCTCCGGTACGACGTGGCGGCCGAGCTGGCCGCCGCCGGCCGGCTGCCGAACCTGGCCCGGCACCTGCCCGGCGGACGGTGGGAGCGCCGGCACGCGCCCGGCAGCTTCACCTACGCCTCGCACCAGGCGATCTTCGCCGGTTTCCTGCCGACCCCCGCGTCCCCGGGACCGCATCCCCGGCTGTTCGCCGCCCGGTTCGCGGGCAGCGAGTCGACCGCCGGGGGCACCTATGTCCACGACACCCCCGACTTCGTGTCGGCGCTGGCCCACGAGGGCTACCGGACGGTGTGCGTCGGCGGGGTGGGCTTCTTCGACAAGCGACCGCCGCTGGGTTCCGTGCTCCCCGGTCTGTTCCAGGAGAGCCACTGGGAGCCGTCCTTCGGCGTCGCCTCGCCCACCTCCTTCGCCTCCCAGGTCACGCGGGCCGAGGAGGTCGTCGCCGCGCTCCCCCGCGACCGGCGTCTGTTCCTCTTCGTGAACGTCTCCGCCCTGCACCAGCCGAACTGGTTCCACCTGCCGGGGGCGACCCGCGAGGACGGGGACTCCCGGGCCACGCACGCGGCCGCCCTGGAGTACGTGGACGCGCACATCGGGCGCCTCTTCGCGGCGATGAGCAGCCGCCGGGACTGCTTCGCGATCGTCTGTTCCGACCACGGCACGGCGTACGGGGAGGACGGCCACACCGGTCACCGGATCGGCCACGAGGTCGTCTGGACGGTGCCGTACGCGCAGTTCGTGCTCCCGGGCCCGGAGCGGGAGGCGGCGGCGTGAACGGCCCGGTGAACTCCCGCCCCGACGTCCCGGCCGACGCCCCCGCCGGCGACGCCCCGCGCCCGTACCGCAGCTACGTCTACGCCTACCCGCACAAGACCGCCTACCGCGCGCTCCCCGACCGTCCCGCGCTCGCCTCCCTCTGGGCGCGGGAGCCGAAGGACGCCCTCTCGCTCTACGCCCACATCCCCTTCTGCGAGGTCCGCTGCGGCTTCTGCAACCTCTTCACCCGGATCGGCGCCCCGGACGAGCTGTCCACCCGCTATCTCGACGCCCTGGAGCGGCAGGCGACGGCGGTGCGCGAGGCGCTCGGTGACGCTTCCCCGGTGCGGTTCGCGACGGCCGCGTTCGGGGGCGGGACACCGACCTTCCTGACCGCCGGTGAGCTGGAGCGGCTCTGCGACATCGCGGAGGAACGCATGGGCGCGGACCTGCGGGCGGTACCGCTCTCGGTGGAGACCTCGCCCACCACGGCGACCGCCGACCGTCTCGCGGTCCTCGCCGGGCGGGGCGCGACCCGGCTGAGCATCGGGGTGCAGAGCTTCGTGGAGGCGGAGGCACGGGCGGCGGTGCGGCCGCAGCGCCGGGCGGACGTCGAGGCGGCGCTGGGCCGCATCCGGGACACCGGTGTGCCGGTCCTCAACATCGACCTGATCTACGGCATCGACGGCCAGACCGAGGCGTCCTGGCGGGTCTCCCTGGACGCCGCGCTCGCCTGGCGGCCGGAGGAGCTGTACCTGTACCCGCTGTACGTGCGCCCGCTCACCGGCCTCGGCCGTCTCCAGGACCCGGCCGCCGCCGACCGGGAGTGGGACGGGCAGCGCCTGCGCCTCTACCGCCAGGGCCGGGACCATCTCCTCGCCCACGGCTACGAGCAGGTGTCGATGCGCATGTTCCGGCGGACGGACGCCGGCCCGGCGGGCCCCGGTGACCACGCCTGCCAGACCGACGGCATGATCGGCCTGGGCTGCGGGGCCCGCTCGTACACCTCCTCGCTCCACTACTCCTTCGACTACGCCGTCGACATGCGGCAGGTGCGCGGGATCATCGACCGCTACACGGAGACCCGGGACTTCTCCCGCGCCGAGGTCGGCCGCCGGGTGGACGGCGACGAGGCCCGGCGCCGGCACCTGCTGCAGTCGCTGCTCCAGGCCGAGGGCATGCCGCTCGCCGGGTACGAGGAGCGGTTCGGCTCCTCCCCCTTCGAGGACTTCGGGGCCGAGCTGGCCCGGTTCGAGCGGCTGGGCTGGCTGGACGCGGAGGCGCCCGAGGGACTGCTGCGCCTGTCGCCGGAGGGCCTCGCGTACTCCGACGGGCTGGGTCCGGTCCTCTTCTCCCCCGCCGTGCGGGCCGCCATGGCCGCCTACGAGCCGAAGTAGGGGGCGGGCGTGGATCTGACGCTGCTCTACCGGGGGCCGCTCGCCTCCTGCGACTTCGACTGCCCGTACTGCCCGTTCGCCAAGCGGCGGGACAGCCCCGAACGGCTGCGGGCCGACCGGGCGGCCCTGGAGCGGTTCACCGGGTGGGTGGCGGAGCAGCGGGGCGACCGGCTGCGGATCCTGTTCACCCCGTGGGGCGAGGGGCTGGTGCGCTCCTGGTACCGGCGGGCGCTCGTGGAGCTGTCGCGGCTGCCGCACGTCGAACGGGTGGCCATCCAGACGAACCTGAGCTGCCGCACCGACTGGCTGGCGGAGGCCGACCGGGACACGGTGGCGCTGTGGTGCACGTACCACCCGGGGCAGACGCCGTACGACCGGTTCCTCGGCAAGTGCCGTGACCTCGCCGGGCGGGGGGTGCGCTTCAGCGTCGGGGTGGTCGGGCTGCCGGCGCACCGGGAGGAGGCGCGGCGGCTGCGCGCGGACCTGCCGCCGCACGTCTATCTGTGGGTGAACGCGGCCGAGGGGTACGCGTACACCGACGCGGAGGCCGGCGGCTGGGCGGAGATCGATCCCCTGTTCCCGTACAGCAGGCATCCGCACCGCTCGGGCGGCCTGCCGTGCCGCACCGGCGAGTCGGTGGTGTCGGTGGACGGCGAGGGGACGGTGCGGCGCTGCCACTTCGTCAGGGCCGAGCTGGGCAATCTGTACGACGGTTCGTACCGTGCCGCCCTGCGGCCGCGTGTCTGTCCCCTCGCCGTCTGCGACTGCCACATCGGTTACGTCCACCTGGAGACGCTGCCGCTGTACGACGTGTTCGCGGGCGGGGTCCTGGAGCGGATCCCCGCCGGTTTCCCCGCCCTCCCCCGGATTCCGGGGGCATGAAACCCGGCTACAGGGGCATGAGGTCGGGGCGCTTGGCCTCCACGTGGTCGCCCGAGCTCTCGCCGCGCAGCCGCCGCCCGATCCAGGGGACCAGGTACTCCTTGGCCCAGTGGATGTCGTCGCGGCGCACCTCAAGGGTGCCGCGCGGGGGCACCGGCGGCCACGGCTGGTCCGGGTCGGCCGGCAGGGGCAGACCGAGGACCTGGGCGGCGCGCAGGGCGACCCGGGTGTGGCCGTCGGGCGAGAGGTGCAGGCGGTCGCTGTCCCAGGCGCGCCGGTCCTGGACGGAGCGCAGCGACCACAGGTCGAGGACCGGGCAGCCGTAGCGGTCCGCGATGGCCCGGACGTGCGCGGTGTAGGTGGCGATCTTGCCGCGCAGGTGCCTGAGCACGGGCACGTCGCGGGTGTCGAAGCCGGTGGTCACCATGACCGTGCCGACGGAGGAGATGAGGTCGGCGACGGCGCGCTCGAAGCGCTCGGCCACGTCGTCGGGGTCGGTGCCGGGGCGGATGATGTCGTTGCCGCCGGCGCAGAAGGTCACCAGGTCGGGGGCGAGTTCCTTCGCCCGCGGGACCTGTTCCGCGACGATCTGGTCGAGAAGGCGCCCCCGTACGGCCAGGTTGGCGTAGCGGAAGTCCTCGGGGTCCGGCAGCTGGTCGGCGAGGAGGACCGCGAACCGGTCCGCCCAGCCGATGTACGTCCCGCCGGGGCCGGGGTCTCCGACGCCCTCGGTGAAGCTGTCACCGATCGCCGCGTACGACCCGAATGCGTTCTTGTCTGTTGATCTCGAATCGTCTGCCACGGGAGCACATCCTTCCTTCCCGGATGTGACCTACGCGACCGTAAGGAGGGGTTGACGGCGGGTGACATATGCCACCGATAAAGATTTCCCCAAGACCGGAACAAACCGGTGGCCCGGCACAGGAGTGCCGGGCCACGCGGAGCCTGGGCGCGCGCTTCTCGAGCGCGGCGGGTCAGATGGAGACGCCGTGCTGGCGGAGGTAGGCCAGCGGGTCGATGTCGGAACCGTAGCTGGGCGAGGTCCGGATCTCGAAGTGCAGGTGCGGACCGGTGGAGTTGCCGGTCGAGCCGGAGAGGCCGATCTGCTGGCCGCCGCTGACGGACTGGCCGGCGGAGACGGCCAGGGAGGAGAGGTGGGCGTACTGCGAGTAGTTGCCGTCGGCGTGCTGGATGACGACCTCGTTGCCGTAGGCGCCGCTCCAGCCGGCGGAGACGACCGTGCCGGCGCCGACGGCGCGGACGGTGGTGCCGGAGGAGGCGATGAAGTCGGCACCGGTGTGGTAACCGGAGGACCACATGGAGCCGGAGGCGCGGTACGGGGTGGAGACGCCGCCGGCGACCGGGGCGACCCAGCCGGAGGAGGCCGTGGAGCTGCCGGTGGACGGCGCCGCGGTGGAGGTGGTGGCGGCCGGGGCGGAGGTGCGCTCGCTGCTCCGGGAGGCGCGGGACTGCTCCTTCTTCGGGGCGGCCTTGCGCTCGGTCTTCGGGGCGGCCTTGCGCTCCGCCTCGGGGGCGGCCTTCGGCGCGGCGGCGGTGGTGTTCTCGCCGTTCAGCGTCAGCTTCATCCCGGGCAGGATCAGGGACGGGTCCTCGCCGACGACCCGCCGGTTGTCCGCGTACAGCTTCTGCCAGCCGCCCTCGACACCCTGCTCGGTGGCGATCTTGGACAGGTAGTCGCCGCTGACGACGGAGTACGTCCTCGGGGCGGCCTTCTTCGCGGCGGGCGCGGCCTGGGCGGCCTGCGCCACCTGCGCGGCGGCCACGGCGTGGGTCTGGACGGCGGCCGGGGCGGCCTGCTCGGCGGCGTGGGCGCCGGTCGCACCCAGGAGCGGAAGCGCGACGACGGCACCTCCGGTGCCGGCGGCGACGAAACCGCGGGTGAGAGAATTGATCTTCGGACGGCGGTGCTTACCCTTCGCGGGCATGGCGAATTCCTCTCCGGCGCCTGCGAGGTGAGCTGTCGGGTTCGGACTGGAGATGTCCGGCCGCGTGTGCACGCGACTTCACCCCGAGCCGTCCTGCGTCGCGGGACCGGCGTACTTCCTGGGTCCCCCGCTCCTGCCACGCGAGTGGGCTGGGTATGAATTCCGGTCGGTGGCAGGATTCGGCGGTCCGACCGGAGTGACGGTGACGCTAGACGAGGGGGGTCGGCGGGAACAAGCCGTTCTTTTTCCACGGCATTCGCCTCCGGCGTTCTCCACCGGAATTCCGGTCACCCTCCGTGGACCACGGGCCCTCGATCCCCTTTTCGCGCAGGGCAATTGCTCCGGGCGGCCGGCCACGATGCGTCACCGCTATGACCCTGCTCACGCACGACAACCCATCTCGCCTGCAATCAGCGCGAGTTACCCACAATGCCTCAATTCGGACAGATCCCTCATTCCTGTCCGAGGGGGTGCGTCAGGCGGGGTCCTCCCTGGATGATTGCGCCAGAAACCCCTCGCGTGTCGGCCACCGAACGCCTACCTCCAGGAGCATCCGTGACGCAGCAGCTGCCGCAGATCCCGCCCACCGCAGCGGACGAGCCCCGACTCACCGGGGTCCGCAACTTCCGGGACGTGGGCGGCCTGCCGACGACCGACGGGCGCGCCGTGCGCCCCGGTCGCCTCTTCCGCAGCGGCCACCTCGCCCACGCGACCGAGGAGGACACCGTCTTCCTCGCCTCGCTGGGTCTGCACACGGTCTTCGACTTCCGCAACGAGGCCGACCGGCGGGTGGAGGGCCCGGACGTCGAGCTGCCCGGCGTGCGGAACGTGAACATACCCCTGAACGACCCGGCGGACGGCAAGGAGTTCTGGAAGCTCGTCCGGGGCGGCGACCTCGCGCAGCTCCGGGAGATCCTGGGAGACGGCAAGGCCGCCGCCCGGATGTCCGATTCGTACCGGAAGATGATTGCCGAGCGGACGGCGGAGCACAGCCGGATCCTGCACTCCATGGCCGAGGAGAGCGTCCCTGCGCTCATGCACTGCGCGGCGGGCAAGGACCGCGCCGGGCTCTCGATCGCGATCACCCTGCTCGCCCTCGGCGTCGAGCGGGAGGCCATCGAGGCGGACTACGCGCTGTCGAACGACCCGCACCGCCGCTACAAGGTGCGCCGCAGCTCCACCGCCCCGGACGCGATGTCGCCGGAGGTGATGGAGCTGCTGAGCCCGCTGTTCGACGCGCGGGTGGAGTACCTGCGGGCGGCGTTCGAGACGATCGACGCGACCTGGGGCTCGACGGAGGCCTATCTCACCCAGGGCCTGGGGGTGTCCGCCCGGACCCGCGAGCTGCTGCGGGAACGGCTGCTCACGGAGGCGTGACCCGCCCGGCCCGGCACGCCGCGGTCACTGGTTCCGGCCGCCGAACAGGAACAGCAGGTAGAGGAAGCCGGCGAAGAGGTGCCCCGCGATCAGATAGGCGAAGAGGCGGAGCACCAGCCCCTTGGGAAACTTACCGCCGCCGCGTTCCTCGCCGGTCACCGGTGCGGACTTGTCGGACATGTCGGTCCTTTCCTGAGGAATCGTCACCGGTTCCTCGTCAGGGTCGGGTCGTCGCCGGTCGTCGCGGAGTCGCCCGCACGGGCCGGCTCGGGGTCAGCGCCGGTGCGGGCTTCCGTCGCCGAGGCAGAGCTCGGCGACGGGACTCTGCATGAGGGTGTGGACGAAGAGCAGCTCGGCGCCGGATCGGGTGGCGGCGCCGATGCGGTGCGGGGTCAGCGAGTCGAAGTGCGCGCTGTCGCCCGGATCGAGGACGTGCACGGTCTCGCCGAGCGCGAGCCGCACCCGCCCCTCCAGGACGTGGATCCATTCCTCCCCCGGGTGGACCCGCACGATGTCGGCCCGGGTGGCGTGGGGGACGTGGACCCGCAGGGCCTGGAGGGCGCGCCCGGCGCCGCCCGCCTGGCGGTAGATCCAGCCGTCCGCCTCGACCGGCTCGGAGCGTCCCGCCCGGACGACGGGGTCGTGCTCGGGCGGCGCCTCGCCGAGGAGGGCCGAGACCGTCGTACCGTAGATACGGGCCAGGGCGAGGAGCATCGGCAGCGAGGGCTGCCGGTTCCCCGTCTCCAGGCGCGAGAGGTGAGCCGGGGAGAGCCCGGCACGCTGGGCCGCGGCCTCCAGGGTGAGCCCGCGGCGGCGGCGCAGGGCGCGAAGCCGGGGGGCGACGTCGGGGACGGCGCCGGGCGGGGCGGGGTCCGGGGAGTCTTCCCCGGGGACGTGGTCCATGCGTCCATTGCGCCAGGATCGTGCCTCCGGGGCAAATTTCTTGCCCCGGAGGCAAAATCCGCAGGGGCCTCGCGGACCGGAGCTCAGCGCTGGGCGACCGCCTGCCGTACGAGTGTCCTCCCGAAGTCCCACATCAGCCCGCCGCCTCCGTGGGCCTCGTCCATGACCGCCGTGAACGCCGTGACGAAGCGGTCCACGTCGGCCTCGTCGACGACCAGCGGCGGGATCAGCTTGATCACCTCCAGGTGGTCGCCGGAGACCTGGGTGAGGATCCGGTGCCGCTGGAGCAGCGGGACGACCACCATCTGGGCGAAGAGTCCCTTGCGGGCCGCCTGGAGCATCGCCCACCGCCCCCGCAGCCCCAGCGAGGTGGGCCGGCCGAACTCGATGCCGATCATCAGACCGCGGCCGCGGACCTCGTGGAGGAGCTCGTACCGCGGGACGAGCTCCCTGAGCCGTCCGAGGAGGAGGTCCCCGATCCGCCGGACGTGGGCGATCGTGCCCTCGCTCTCCATGACCGAGAGGACGGCGAGCCCGGCGGCCATGGCCTGGGCGTTGGAGCCGAAGCTCGCCGAGTGGACGAGGACCCGGTCCATGGAGGAGTAGACCTTCTTGAAGATCCAGTCCTTGCCGAGGGTGGCCCCGACCGGCACGTAGCCGCCGGAGAGCGCCTTGGCGACGCAGACCAGATCGGGTTCGACGCCCTCCTCGTGCTGGTGGGCGTAGAAGTCGCCGGTCCTGCCGAGGCCGGTCTGCACCTCGTCCGCGATGAGCAGGGCCCCGTGCCGGCGCAGCAGCTCCTGGGCGGCACGCAGGAAGCCGGGGGGCGCCTCGTGGACGCCCTTGCCCTGGACGGGTTCGACCACGAAGGCGGCCACGTCGCCGGAGCGCAGCTCCCGCTCCAGGCCGTCGAGGTCGCCGAGGGCGATCGCGGTGTCCGGCAGGAGCGGCGCGAACCCCTCGCGGAACCCCTTCTCGCCGTTGACGGAGAGCGCGCCGGTGGTCAGGCCGTGGAAGGCGTGGTCGCAGTAGAGGATCCTGGGCCGGCCCGTGGCGTACCGCGCGAACTTGAGCGCGGTCTCCACGGCCTCGGTGCCGCTGTTGCCGAAGAAGACCCGGTCGAGGTACGGACTGTGGGAGAGCAGCCGCTCGGCGAGCAGCCCCGGCAGGGGCGGGCAGTCGAAGCGGGTGAGGTCGGCCAGGCCCGCGTCGAGGACGTCGTGGAGGGCCTTGCGGACGACCGGGTGGTGGCGGCCGAGGCCCATCACGCCGAAGCCGGCGAGCATGTCGAGGTGGTCGTTTCCGTCGGCGTCCCAGAAGTGGGCGCCCTCGGCGCGCTCGTAGACCTTGTCGAAGCCGATCGTCCGGAGCATCCGGGGCAGCTGCGGGTTGAGGTGCCGGGCGTGCAGCTCGTACCGCTCACCCCCGCGCTCCGCGAGCAGCGCCCGCAGGTCGAAGTCGCCGCTCATGCCGCCCGCCTCACACGCCGCTTCGCGGGACGGACTCGCGGACCGCGCGCAGCGACTCCTTGAGCGATCCCATGGTGGCGAGCACGGCGGTGGGCTCGTAGCCGCAGTGGGCCATGCAGTTGGCGCAGCGCGGGTCCTTGCCGCGGCCGTACTTGTCCCAGTCGGTCTCCTCGACGAGTTCGCGGTACGTGGGGACGTAGCCGTCGCTCATCAGGTAGCAGGGGCGCTGCCAGCCGAAGAGGGAGTAGTTCGGGATGGCCCAGGCGGTGCAGGGGAAGTCCGCCTTGCCCTCCAGGAAGTCCAGGAAGAGGGGTGAGTGGTTGAGGCGCCAGCGGCGCCGGTTGCCGCCGGCGAAGGCCTTGCGGAAGAGTTCGCGCGTCTGCTCGACGCCGAGGAAGTGCTCCTGGTCGGGTGCCTTCTCGTAGGCGTAGGCGGGCGAGATCATCATTTCGTCGACCTTGAGGTCGTCGTTGAGGAAATTGAGTACCTCGACGATCGTCTGCGGGGTGTCGGTGTTGAAGAAGGTGGAATTCGTGGTGACCCGGAAACCGCGCCGCTTGGCCTCCTTGATCGCCGCGACCGCCTCGTCGAACACGCCTTCCTTGGCGACGGATTCGTCGTGCCGCTCGCGCAGCCCGTCGATGTGCACGGCGAACGCGAAATAGGGTGAGGGCCGGAAGTTCTCCAGTTTCTTGCGGAGCAGGAGCGCGTTGGTGCAGAGGAAGACGTATTTCCGGCGGGCCACCAACTGGCGCACGATCTCGTCGATCTGCGGATGCATCAGCGGCTCGCCGCCGGCGATGGACACCATGGGGGCCCCGGACTCCAGGACCGCGCCGACCGCCTGGGCGACCGGCATGCGCTGCTTGAGGACACCGGCGGGGTGCTGGATCTTGCCGCAGCCCTCGCACTTGAGGTTGCAGGCGTACAGCGGCTCCAGTTCGACGATGAGGGGGAACTTGTCGCGTTTGCGGAGCTTCTGCTGGAAGAGATAGGTCGCGACCCGGACGGACTGTCGGAGCGGCATGGCCATAACTCGCTCACCTCCTGGGGAGCAGCAAAGAACGGTGCCATTCGAAGAAAGCGGGAAGGACGGCACGAAGGACGCGGAAGGCCGATATTCCCCCGCGTACCGTGCCGATCCGCACCAGTTCGTGCTCCGGGGCGTCCACGACCACCCGGACGGCCGCAACGGGACGGGGACCGGCGGCCCGTGCGGTACGGAGGGTGGCGGCCGACTCCATGTCGACGGCGAGCGCGCCGCCGGCCCGCAGCGCGGCCCGCTCGGGGCCGCGCACCACGTGGTCGGAGCCGGTCAGCGGCCCGGTGTGCACGGTCCGTCCCGGTACGGCCCTGGCGAGGGCCTCCACCAGGAGTGCGGTGCCGGTGCACGCGGTCGCCCCGTCGGCGTCGCGGGTCTCGCCGGCGACGATCAGGTCGCCCGGATGCATGCCGGGGGCGAGTCCGGCGCAGAAACCGGAGGCGACGACGGCCGCCTCGCGCCACGACTCCTCGCCGAGGGCCCGGGCGACGGCGCGGCGCGCCTGCGCCGGGCCCATGCCGGTGCGCAGGACCCGTACGGGGCCCGCGGCCCCGCTCCGGGCCCCGCCGCGCAGGGCGAACCGCTCGATGCCGAGCGCGCAGGCGATCAGCAGCGGGGGAACGGCGCCGGGCCGCGTGCCCGGGTCCGGCTCCCGCCCCATCAGCTCCCCTTGCGGAGCGAGGGTTCCCCGTGCACGTAACGGCCGAGTGCCGTGATCGGGAAGACCTGGCGGTAGAGGTGGTAGTTGATGGAGAAGTCCCAGGGGAAGCCGGTCCCGGTGAAGTACGGCTCGTCCCAGGAGCCTTCCTCCCGCTGGGTGCCGACGAGGTGGGCGACGCCCCGCCGGACGGCCTCGGTCTCCCGCTCGCCGGCCGCGAGGAGGGCGATGAGGGCCCAGGCGGTCTGGGAGGCGGTGGAGACGCCGCGGCCGATCCAGGAGACCTGGTCGTACGAGCGGAGGTCCTCGCCCCAGCCACCGTCCTTGTTCTGCACGGACGCCAGCCAGCCGACGGCCCGGCGGATCGCCGGGTGCGAGGCGGGCAGGCCCGCGGCGATCAGGGCGGGGACCACCGCCCCGGTCCCGTACACGTAGTTGACGCCCCAGCGGCCGAACCAGGCCCCGTTGCGCTCCTGCGCGGCGAGGAGCCACTCGACGCCCCGGCGCGTGCGGGGGTCCCCGGCCAGCCCCTCGTGGGCGAGCATCTCCACGACGTGGGCGGTGACGTCGGCGGAGGGCGGGTCGATGACCTCGCCGAAGTCGCAGAAGGGCAGCTTGTTGGGGAGGGTGCGGGTGTTGTCGGCGTCGAAGGCGGCCCAGGCGCCGTTCGCCGACTGCATGCCGAGCGTCCAGCGGGCGCCGCGGGCGACGGCCGCGTCCACGCGGGCCGGGTCGGGGTGCCGCACGCGGCGCAGCGCCAGCAGCACCTCCGCGGTGTCGTCGATGTCGGGGTAGTTGTCGTTGTGGAACTCGAACGCCCAGCCGCCGGGCGGGAGTCCGGGCCGGCGCACCGCCCAGTCACCCGCCTTGGTGATCTCCTCGTCCAGCATCCAGTCCACCGCCCTGACGAGGGCCGGGTGGTCGGCGGGCAGTCCGGCGTCGGCGAGGGCGATGGTGGCGAGGCAGGTGTCCCAGACGGGCGACTGACAGGCCTCGATCATGCGCGAGGGCCCGCCCTCGCCGTCGGGACCGGGGGCCTCCTCGCGCCAGACGGCGAAGCGGTCGAGCGATTCCAGTCCGGCCCGCATGACCGGGTGCTCCAGGTCGTAACCGAGGAGGTGGAGGGCGATGACCGAGTAGACCGCGGGAGGCTGGATGCCGCCCCAGCAGCCGTCGTTCTCCTGCCGTTCGACGATCCAGCGGGCGGCGACGTTCATCGCGGCCCTGCGGAGCCGGCGCGGGGCGAAGCGGTGGTAGGCGCGCAGCGCCCGGTCGAGCCGCTGGAAGACGCCGTCCCAGCCGGTGAGAGGGGCGAGCGGGCGCGGCGGGGCGGGCCGGCGCGGGTCGGTGTGCAGCTCGTCGAGGGAGAAGGGCGCGGGGCGGACGGGGCGGACGGCGGAGACGATCGTCAGCGGGACGATGGTCTGCCGGGCCCAGCAGCCGAAGTCGTAGATGTTGAGCGGTACCCACTTCGGCAGGAGGATCAGCTCGGGGGGCAGCTCGGGGAGGTCCTCCCAGCGCCACCAGCCGAACAGGGCCAGCCAGATCCGGGTGAAGACGCGGGCGGCGGCGATGCCGCCCCGGGCGCGGACCCAGGCGGCGGCGCGCGCCATGTGGGGGGCCTCGGGCGGGTCCCCGGCGAGTCGCAGGGCGACGTACGCCTCGACGGTGGTGGAGAGTTCGCCGGGCCCGCCGTGGAAGGTGGCCCAGGTGCCGTCCTCGCGCTGCGCGCCCCGGATGTGGCGGGCGGCGGCCCGGGTGGTGGCGGGGTCCCGGATGCCCAGGAACTGGCGGAGGAGCAGGTCTTCGGCGTCCATGGTGACGTTGGTCTCCAGGTCGCCCTTCCACCACCCCTCGGGGTCCTGGTGGTCGAGCAGGTGCTCGACGGCGCGTTCCAGGGCTCGGGCGGCGGCCCGGTCGGGACCGGCCGCGAGCGCGGTGGTGTCGGTGGATTCGCTGGCCGCGGCGGCCCGGGGGCCCCCGCCCCCGGCGCTTCCGCGGGTCGGCGCTGTCATGGCGTCCCCTTCGTGCGGTGGGTTTCCCCGGCACCCGCGGGTCGCCGGCCGCCGGGGGCGGGGGGGCGCCGCCCGGCGACTGCGAACTCATATCAGGCTGATGGTGATCATTTCTTCCGTACGACGACGAAGTCGGCCAGAGCGATCAGCTGTTCCCTTACGCGGGCGGGCATGTCCACCTCGTGCAGGGCGCGGATCGCGACGGTGTGCTGGCGGCGGGCCTCCTCGGAGGTCCACTCGCGCCCGCCGGCCTCCTCGATGAGGGCGGCCCGGTAGGCGAAGTCCTCCTCGGAGAAGGAGTCGAACTCGTTGGACTTGGCGTCCTCTGCGAGGAGCCGGGCGAGGCGCTCGGAGGCCTCCCCTCCGGCGGCGAGGGCGGCGACGACCGGCAGGGACTTCTTGCGCTGGCGCAGGTCGCTCCAGGTCTGCTTGCCGGTGGCCTCGGGGTCTCCCCAGATGCCGAGGAGGTCGTCGACGGCCTGGAAGGCGAGGCCGAGGTGGTAGCCGAACTCCTCCAGCTTGTCGGCGGTGCGGTCGTCCGCGCCGCCGAGGACGGCGCCGATGGAGACCGCGCAGGCGAGGAGGGCGCCCGTCTTGTTGCCCTCCATCTCCAGGCACTCCTCGACGGTGACCCGCTCGCGGTGCTCGTAGGAGATGTCCTGGGCCTGCCCGTCGATGAGCTTGCGGGTGGCGGTGGTGAGGCGGCGGGTGGCCCGCCCGGCCTCGACGGTGCCGAGTTCGAGCAGCAGCTCGTTGGCGAGGGCGAAGAGGGCGTCACCGACGAGGATGGCCTGCGCCGGCCCGTGCACCTTCCACACCGTGTCGCGGTGGCGGCGCTGCTCGTCGCCGTCCATGAGGTCGTCGTGGAGCAGCGAGAAGTTGTGGACGAGTTCGACGGCGACGGCGCCGGGGACGCCGATCTCGGGCGCGGCCCCCGCGGCCTCCGCCGAGATCAGGGCGAGCGCGGGGCGCACGGCCTTCCCGCTGTCGGCGTCCGTGGGCCTTCCGTGGGCGTCGATCCAGCCGAAGTGGTAGGCGGCCACGGTGTCCATGGGCGGTGCGAGGCGGTCGACGGCCGCCCGCAGTACGGGGGTGGACAGGGTCCGTCCCCGTTCCAGCAGTGCGGTCACGTCCGCGGTGTCGACGGCCGGGCTCCCCGGATGCGCTGTCGGCACGGTCTCTCCTCTTGTTCCGGTACTCACACTCATACCGCCTCCTGCAGCGGGTGGTCGTGGCGGCGGCCGAAGGCGGAGAGCGCGGCGCCCGCCGCGGCGAAGCCGCTGCGGACGGCGCCCTCCATGGTCGCGGGCCAGCCGGTGGCGGTCCACGCGCCGGCCAGGTAGAGGCCGGGCGCGTGGGTACGGGCGCCGGGCCGGAGCCGGCCGACGCCCGGGGTGGGCGCGAAGGTCGCCGTCCGCTCCCGGGTGACGAAGAAGTCGCGGATCCCGGCCCCGCGGGCGGCGGGCAGCAGCCGCTCCAGCTCGGGCAGGTACCGCGCGCGCAGGGCGGCGACGGGCTCGTCGATGTCGTCCTGGGCGGCGGACTGGGAGACGGCGAGGTACTGGCCGGGGCCGGTGAGCCCGGAGGAGCGGGTGCGGTCGAAGACCCACTGGACCGGGGAGCCGAGCGCGGTGAAGAAGGGCTGCCGGAGCACCTTGCGGTCGTAGACGACGTGCAGGTTCAGGATGGGGGCGGTGCCGATGTCGAGGAGCCGGTCGGGATCGTCGAGGGCGCCCTCGGGCAGCAGGTGGTGGGTCTCCTGCTGGGGGACGGCGAGGACGACGGCGTCGGCCTCGACGGTCTCGCCGGGCAGGGCGACCGCCCAGCGGCCGTCGGCGGTACGGGAGATCCGCTCGGCCTTGGCGCGGAGCACGGTGCGGACGCCGAGGCCGGCGAGCGCGCGGGCGGCGAGGGTGTCGTGGAGTTCGCCGAGGGGGACGTGGGCCCAGCCGATGTCGGCGGCGCCGGGCTCGGAGAGGAGCCCCGTCCTGAAGACCATCGCCGCGAGCCCCATGGAGGCGTGCGGGGCGGTGGCGTTGAGGGTGGCGACGCCCACCAGGTCCCACAGGGCCTCGATGGTGCGGGGCGTCTGTCCGTGCCGGCCGAGCCAGGTGGCGAAGTCGATGCCGTCCAGGGCCGGGTCGGCGGGGTCGAGCCGGCGCAGGGCGAGCGCGGCACGGCCGACACAGGCGCGTTCGGCGAGGGAGAGATGGGGGTACGTGGCGAGGCTGCGGGCCAGGTGCAGCGGTACGGGCAGGGCGTCGCGCCGCAGCCGCCCGAGCCGGGGGCCCCGCGGGTGGGCCACGTCCAGGACGGGCACGTCGAGGCGGTCCTGCAGCGGCGCGAGGTGGGCGCCGCCGATCCGGTCGAGGAACCAGCGGTAGGCGGTGCAGCAGCGCAGGTAGACGTGCTGGCCGTTGTCGACGTGCAGGTCCCCGCGGCGGAAGGAGAAGGCGAGGCCGCCGAGGCGGGGCCGCCCTTCGAGGAGGGTGACGCGGACCCCGGACTCGGCGAGCCGCAGCGCCGCGGTGACTCCGGCGAGGCCTCCCCCGACGACGACCGCGTGCCGCCGGCGGCCGTCCCCGTGGCCGGTGCCGTCCTCGGCGTCCCGCCCGGTGCGGACGCCGGCCTCGGGGCCGGTGGGTTCCGTCCGTCCGTCCTGCTGCCGGACCGCCGGTCCCGTGGCGTCCGGAGCGAGCCGGCCGGCGGTGGCCGGCGGGCGGTGCAGGCCGGGCGCCGGGCCGGGGGTGGAGGTGGTCGCGTCGGGCGTCACGCCGGCTCCGTTCGGGTCGTCGCGGAGGGGAGGACCGGGCCGGCCGGGAAAGCCGCCGGACCGGGCGCGTACGGGCACGGGGCGGCGGAACGCTCGCGTACGGAACCGCCCCCGGCGCTCGCCGCGCCCCCTCGCGGGGTCCGCCCGCGGGGACGCGACGCGGCAGCGCGCTCCCGTACGGGCCGGGCGTGGGCGTCCCCGCGGTCTCCCGGGCCGGCCACCGGCGGCCGGACGGGCGCGTACGGGCGCGTGCTCGGGCCCCCGGGGGCGGGCGGGCGCGTCACGCCGTGCTCCGGAGGGTGCGGCGGGCGATGTGGCGGGCGTCCAGGCCGGAGAGGCCGCGGACGGCGACGTACGCCTTCTCGTGGCCGGGGAGCGAGACGCGGCCGCGGAGGACGGCGCCGGGGTCGCGCTCGATGCGGTCGAGGAGGCGGCGGTAGATGCCGGCCATCGCGGCGACACAGGCGCCGCTGCGCCGGTCGAGCAGGGGCAGCAGCCGGTACCCCTCGGTGAACAGGGCCCGGGCGCGGCGCGCTTCGAAGTGGACGAGGCCGGCGAAGTCGGCGCCGGCGGGCGGGGTGTCGGCGGCGAAGCCGTCCTGGCAGCCGAACTTGGCGAGGTCGTCGGCGGGCAGGTAGGTCCGGCCGCCCGCGGCGTCCTCGCGGACGTCCCTGAGGATGTTGGTGAGTTGGAGCGCGAGCCCGAGGGTGTCGGCGTACTCCGGGGCCCGGTCGGCCCCGGCGGCCCCGGGCTGCGTGCCGAACACGCCGAGCGAGAGGCGGCCGATGGCTCCGGCGACGCACCGGCAGTAGACCTTGAGGTCGTCCCAGGTCTCGTAGGTGGCACCGCGCACGTCCATGAGGACGCCGTCGATGAGTTCGTCGAGGCCGCCGAGGGGGATCGGGAAGCGGCGGGCGGCGTCGGCGAGCGCGACGGCGACCGGGTCGGTGTCGTCCTCGGCGATCTCGCCCCCGCGGATCCGGTCGAGTACGGCGCGGGTGGCCTCCAGGCGCTCCCGCTTCTCCTCGGGCGGCAGCGCCCCGTCGCCGATGTCGTCGACGCGCCGCGAGAAGGCGTACAGGGCGGACATGGCCTGGCGCTTCCCGGCGGGCAGGAGGCGGATGCCGTAGGCGAAGTTGCGGGCCTGCTGGCCGGTGACGGCCTCGCAGTAGCCGTACGCGGCGCGCACGGGCGCGGACGTCCGGGGCTGTTCCTCCACGGTGGCGTTCACCCCTCTCTCCGCGCCCTGAGCAGCACGGCTCCCGCCTGGCGCATCAGGCTCGGCTTGGTGGGCCCCGGCGGGCCGGGCAGTACGTCGAATCCGGCGGCGGCGACGGCGTCGAGCGCGGCGAGGCCGCCGGCGGTGAACCCGGCGAGGAGGAGCCGCAGGCGCCCGCGGACACTGCCGACGAGGGGGATGCCGGCGTGGAGGAGGGCGCGGGCGCGGTCGGCCTCGAAGGCGACGAGGGCGCGGACGGAGGCGCCCGCGGTGGGCCGGGCGAGGTCGTCCTCGGTGACGTGGAAGCGCTTGAGGTCCTCGGCCGGGAGGTAGATCCGGTCGCGGCGGAGGTCCTCGGCGACGTCCTGGAGGTGTTCGACGATCTGGAGGGCGGTGCAGATCTCGTCGGAGCGGCGGACGCGCTCGGGGGTGGCGGTGCCGGTGAGGGCGAGGACGAGCCGGCCGACGGGGTTGGCGGAGAGTTCGCAGTAGGCCAGGAGGTCGTCGTACGTCTCGTAGCGGCGTACGAGCTGGTCCTGCCGGTTGGCGGCGATCAGGCCGAGGAAGGGGTCGGGGGTGAGTCCGTGGCGCCGCACCGTGGGCTGGAGGGCGCGGAGCAGCGGGTGGCGGGGGGCGCCGTCGAAGACGCGGTGGAGGTCGGCCTCGAAGGCGTCGAGGAGGGCGAGCCGGTCGTCGGCGCGGTCGGGGCCGAGGCCGAGGAGGCGGGCGTCGCCCCCGCCGGGGGCCAGGTCGCCGTCGCCGATGTCGTCGACGAGGCGGGCGTATCCGTAGACGGCCATGAGGTCCTCGCGCCAGGCGCGGGGCACGAAGAAGGGGGCCACGGGGAAGTTCTCGTCCGCGGCCTTGCCGAGGGTGGTGCGCGAGGAGGCGTCGGGCCGCGCCTGCGGAGCTGCCGTCACCGGGCGGCGCCCGGCGCGGGGACGGCGGCACCCTCGTGGAGCTGGAGATTCTGCGTCATGGCCGTCACATCTCCCGTTCTACACTGCCGATCCAATCCATCCTATTTCGGACACGCCGCCGAGCCCTGCCGGAGGGACCTCGAAGGTGGGTCGGTGGCCTCGGGGATGTCACCCTGCGTGCCACGGAACGGACCGGTACAGCTTACGTCGTACGGGACACCTCCCCGTGCGGGGGTGCCGGGCGCCGGAAGGCGGGTGCCCACGGGCCCCTCAACTGCCGCTTCGGGGCGCCCTGTTGGGGCGACCGCGCTGGTCAGAGTCCTCGGGTGCCGGAGACGACCATGGCGAGCGTCGTGTCCACGACCGCGTCCCGGCGCGGGGCCGGCAGACGCCGCAGCGGCCCGTCGAGCAGGAGCAGTGACAGTCCGTGCACGGCCGACCACACCGCCGCGCAGGCGGCCGGACGGCTCACGGTGCCGGAGGGGGTGCGGAACCGGCCAAGGGCCTCCAGCGCCTCCCCCAGCAGGACGAAGGCCCGGCACTCGGACTCCTCGGCGTGGAGGTCGGCGGCGGAGCCGTGTCCCGGGGCCGGGCGGACGGTGTGGAACGCGGCCCGGTAGAGGCCGGGCTGTTCGAGGGCGAAGGCGATGTATCCGCGGCAGAGGGCGGCGAGCCGGCGCTCGGCGGCGAGGGCGGGGTCATCGGCGCCGGGTTCCCGGGCGGCGGTCCCTTCCATGGCGGCGGCGAGCCGCCGCCGGGCGTGGCCGCGGACGGTGCGGAGGAGTTCCCCGCGACCGGCGAAGTGGCGGTAGGCGGCGGTGGGCGAGACACCGACCCGGCGGGCCGCCTCGCGCAGGACGACCCGCTCGGGGCCGCCCTCGGTGGCGAGGTCGACGGCCGCGCCGATCAGCGCGTTGCGCAGATCGCCGTGGTGATAGGTCTTCCCGCCCGAGGTCGCTGCCATGGGGTCATCCTGCCCGATGTTGACCGCATGAACATTCCGCGCGGGGCGCGACGCGCGGACGCCGGATCCCCCCTGCCGGACGGGCGGCAGGGGGGATCTCGGAGGCTCCGCGCGACTCAGCGGGCGGTCTCGCGCTCGTACGCCTTGAGCACCTCGTCGGTGGGCCCGTCCATGAGGAGCTGGCCCTTCTCCAGCCAGAGCACCCGGTCACAGGTGTCCCGGATGGACTTGTTGCTGTGGCTGACGAGGAAGACGGTGCCCGCCTCCTTGCGGAGCTCCCTGATGCGCTCCTCGGAACGGATCTGGAACTTGCGGTCGCCGGTCGCGAGCGCCTCGTCGATGAGGAGGACGTCGTGGTTCTTGGCGGCGGCGATGGCGAAGCGCAGGCGGGCGCCCATGCCGGAGGAGTACGTCCGCATCGGCAGGCTGATGAAGTCGCCCTTCTCGTTGATGCCGGAGAAGTCGACGATGTCCTGGTAGCGCTCGCGCACCTCCTCGCGGCTCATGCCCATGGCCAGTCCGCCCAGGATCACGTTGCGCTCACCGGTGAGGTCGTTCATCAGGGCCGCGTTGACGCCGAGCAGTGAGGGCTGGCCGTCGGTGTAGACCTTGCCGCTCTCGGTGGGGAGCAGTCCGGCGATGGCGCGCAGCAGCGTGGACTTGCCGGAGCCGTTGGAGCCGATGAGGCCGATGGCCTCGCCGCGGTAGGCGGTGAAGGTGACGCCGCGGACCGCGTGGACCTTGCGGACGCCCCGGGTGACCTCGGCCTTGCCGCGGCCCAGGATCCGGCTCAGGGCGGCCGTGGCGCTGCCCTTGCCCCCGCCGCCGGCGTTGACCCGGTAGACGATGTGGACGTCGTCGCAGATGACGGTGGGGACGTTGCCCCGGTCGGTGTCAGCCACGGCCGTACCTCTCCTCGGCCTTCCAGAAGTAGACGAAGCCGCCGATGCCGAAGGCCAGGGCCCAGCCGAGCGCCGTCGCCCAGACGTGCGACGGCAGGTTCTCGGAGCCGTATCCGTCGATCAGCGCGAAGCGGATCAGGTCCATGTAGACCGCCGCCGGGTTGTACATGAGGACGTCGGCGATCCAGGCGGGCTTGTCGGCGAGCATCGCGGGGATGGAGAACATCACGCCCGAGGCGTACATCCAGGTGCGCATGACGAAGGGCATCAGCTGGGCGAGGTCGGGCGTCTTGGCACCCATCCTGGCCACGATCATCGCGAGTCCCACGTTGAACACGAACTGGAGGAACAGCGCGGGGATCAGCAGCAGCCAGCTGGCCGAGGGGTAGCTGCCGAAGGCCATGGCGATCGCCACGAGCACGATCATCGAGAACAGCAGCTGCTGGAGCTGCTGGAGCGAGAAGGAGATCGGCAGGGTCGCGCGCGGGAAGTGCAGGGCGCGGACCAGACCCAGGTTGCCCGAGATCGACCGTACGCCCGCCATCACGGAGCTCTGCGTGAAGGTGAACACGAAGATGCCGGTGACGAGGAAGGGGATGTAGACGTCCTCGCTCATGCCCCGGCCCGCGCCGAGGATCAGCCCGAAGATCAGGTAGTAGACCAGGGCGTTGAGCAGCGGGGTCGCCACCTGCCACACCTGGCCCAGCTTGGCCTGGCTGTACTGGGCGGTCAGCTTGGCCGAGGAGAAGGCCAGGATGAAGTGGCGGCGGCTCCACAGCTGGCGGACGTACTCGAACAGCCCGGGCCGGGCGCCGCTGACCGAGAGACCGTACTTGGCGGCCAGCTCGGCCGGGGCCAGGCCCTCGTCGACGGACGGAGGCGCGCTCGTCGCGACCGCCCCGCCCTGGTGTGTGTCACTCACAGTCGAAACTTTCGTGTTCAAGATGCGCGGCACGTCGGGTACCACGATGTCAGACGACCGGGGGGCGACCCAGCCGGGTCAGCCGCCACACCGTACGCCATCTCATCGGGCGCCGCGGACCGCAGGGAGCCGCCCACCCGGCGCGGAATCCGCCGGCCCACGCCTTCAGCGCGGAGGGCGAGGGCCGCCGGGCCAGGGTGAGCAGGAGCCAGACGCCGAGATAGACCGGCACCAGGGGCGCGGGCAGGTTGCGACGTGCCAGCCACACTCGGTTGCGGGCCACGTTGAAGTGGTACGTCGCGTGGCGGGAGGGTGCGGTGGTGGGGTGCAGCAGCACCATGTCGGAACGGTAGTCGATCATCCAGTCGGCGTCGAGCGCGCGCCAGGCGAGGTCGGTCTCCTCGTGCGCGTAGAAGAACTCGCCGGGGAGCGTGCCGACTTCGGCGAAGACCTTGGTGCGGACGGCGTTGGCGCCGCCGAGGAAGGTGGTCACCCGGGAGGAGCGCATCGGGTCGGAGGCGCGCAGCCGCGGCACGTGCCGGCGCTGGGTGGCGCCGGTGTCCGGGTCGGCGATCCGGAAGCTGATGATGCCGAGGCGCGGGTCCGCGGTGAAGGCCTGCCGGACCAGTTCCGCGGTGTCCCGGTGGGCGAGCAGCCCGTCGTCGTCGAGGAACAGCAGGACGTCCACGTCCCCGCCGCCCGGTCCGAAGGCCTCGATGCCCACGTTCCGGCCGGCGGGGATGCCCACGTTCTCGGGCAGTTCGACCGTGCGCACCCCTTCGGGCACCCCGGTGACCGGGGCGCCCTGACCGACCACGACGACCTCGACGGGGTCGCCGTCCTGCGCGGCGATCGAGTCGAGCAGCGCGCGCAGGTCGTCGGGGCGGTCGCCCATGGTGATGACGACCGCGCCCACCTTCAGCGGAGTGCCCACGGCGGTCCTCACCTCAGCCTGCTGGACACCAGGATCGACACCAGGTGCAGCACGGTCTGGAGGAGGGCGATGCCGGCGAGGACGGCGACGCCGAGCCGGGAGAGGAAGAGGTCGCCCCGGATGTGGTCCCCGATCGCGAGGACCAGGATCAGGAGGGAGGCCTCGATACCCAGGATCAGCCGGTGGAACTTGAGGGCGGCGGCGGCCCGGCGGGCCAGCGCCATGCCGGACGAGCGGGGCTCGGCCGCCGACTCCTGCACCGGCGGCAGGCCGCCCTGGTGGCGGGCGACGCCGACCAGGTCGGTCTCGGCCTTGATCAGGATGGCGCCGAGGGCGGCGAGGGTGCCGAGGAAGGCCCACAGCCAGTCGATCCGCCCCGGTCCCCACAGGTCCGCGGCGCGCAGGCCGAAGCCGGCGAGCACCGCCGCGTCGCAGAGGTAGGCGCCGACGCGGTCCAGGTAGACCCCGCCGAGCGAGTACTGCTTCTTCCAGCGGGCCACCTCGCCGTCGACGCAGTCGAGCAGCAGGTAGAGCTGGACCATCACCACACCGAGCACGGCTCCCGG
>NZ_JAPSIW010000442.1 GCF_031178505.1 Streptomyces sp.
GGGAGGTCACGGGGGAGCGTTCCACGTGTTCGGAGGCCGAGTTCACGGCCTACGTCCAGGAGCGCCGGGCCTCCCTGTACGCCACCGCCTACCACCTGACCGGTGACCGTTTCGAGGCCGAGGACCTGCTCCAGAGCGCGCTGTTCTCCACGTACCGCGCCTGGGACCGGATCAGCGACAAGGCGGCCGTCGGCGGGTACCTGCGTCGCACCATGACGAACCTGCACATCAGCGCCTGGCGCCGGCGCAAGCTCAACGAGTACCCGACCGAGGAGCTGCCGGAGACGGTCGGCGAGACGGACGCCATGCGGGGCACGGAGCTGCGCGCGGTGCTGTGGCAGGCGCTGGCCCGGCTGCCCGAGCTGCAGCGGACCATGCTGGTGCTGCGCTACTACGAGGGCCGCACCGATCCGGAGATCGCGGAGATCCTGGACATCAGTGTCGGCACGGTGAAGTCGAGCATCTGGCGCTCGCTGCGGCGACTGCGCGAGGACCAGGTGCTGAGCTTCGGCCGTGACGAGGAGGAGTCCTTCGGCGAGCTGGTGGCCTGAGGGTACGGGGGGAAACACGGGGGACCGTACGGGGGTACGGGGGAAACGACGCGGGGCCGGGCGAGATGGGGGATCTCGTCCGGCCCCGCGTCACGTCCGCGGTCGGTTCAGCGGGCGACGGGCGTCCGGTGCCGCCCGGCGGCGGCCGCCGCCAGACGGCCGAGAGCCTCGGCCTTGGCGCACGGGTGCGCGCCGAGCGCGGTCTGCCGGGCGACGATGGAACGCTCGGCGCGCATCAGACGCCAGCCGCGGCGCAGCAGGAACGGCACCGACTTGCGGCCCTCCCGCAGGTCACGCAGCAGACGGCGGCGGAAGGTCGTGGAGGGCCGGCCGCGCAGGCAGAGCGCGTCGGCGAGCACACCGAGCTCCCGGCAGCGCTCCACGATGTCGGCGGCGAAGATGCCCTCCGCCACGAACAGCGGGGTGCGCCCGATGTCCAGGCGGTCGCGGTCGACCCGGGAGCTGGTGGCGATGTCGTACACCGGGACGTCGGTCCGGCCGGTACGGCACAGGTCGAGGATCGCGGCGACGGCGGCGTCCGCGTCCCAGGAGCGGGGCGAGTCCCAGTCGATGTCCGAGCTGCCGAGGACGAGCGGGAGGGTCGGGTCGTCGCCCTCCTTGTAGAAGTCGTCGAGGCGCAGCACGGGAAGTCCGGTGCGGGCGGCGAGAGAGGACTTGCCGGAGCCGGAGGGGCCCGCGAGCAGGACGACTCGGGTCGGTGTCGGTTGGGAGGTCACGGGACACCAGTGTGAGGCATTCCCGCGTGCGGCGGACCCCCGGGAGTGCGGCTTGGTATCGAGCATCACACCCCGACCACGTGCCGTGCCCGCTCCGTCACGCCGGGGACGAGGCGGACCCGCCCCCGTGCGGGCACGCCGGACGGCCCCCGGGGCGGCAGGCGGGTCGCCCGCCGCCCCGGGGGCCGTCACGTCGTGCGGCTGGGGGGTGTCCCCCTAGTACGAGGAGCCGGAGGCGCCCAGCGAACCCGTCGGGTGCCAGACCGTCTTCGTCTCCAGGAACGCGGTCATGCGGTCCGTGCCGGGGGACGCGGTGAAGTCCTCGGCGCGGGGGCGCAGGACGCGCTTCAGGTTGTCGGCGGCGGCGATCTCCAGCTCACGGGCCAGAGCGGCGTCCGCGCCGGTCAGGTCGATCGCGTTGACGTCCTGGTGGGCCGCCAGGTGGGGGCCCATCTCGGCGGCCTTGCCGGAGAGGATGTTGACGACGCCGCCCGGCAGGTCGGAGGTGGCGAGCACCTCACCCAGGGAGAGCGCCGGCAGCGGGGCCTTCTCGCTCGCCACGACGACCGCCGTGCTGCCGGTGGCGATCACCGGGGCGATCACCGACACCAGGCCCAGGAAGGACGACTCCTGCGGGGCGATGACGGCGACGACACCGGTCGGCTCCGGGGTGGACAGGTTGAAGAACGGGCCCGCGACCGGGTTCGCCCCGCCCACGACCTGCGCGATCTTGTCCGTCCAGCCCGCGTACCAGACCCAGCGGTCGATCGTGGCCTCGACGACCTCGGCCGCCTTGTTCTTGGACAGGCCCTCCGCGTGCGCGACCTCGTGCACGAACTGGCCCTTGCGGCCCTCCAGCATCTCGGCGACGCGGTAGAGGATCTGGCCCCGGTTGTACGCGGTCGCGCCCGCCCAGCCGCCGAAGGCCTTGCGCGCGGCCACGACCGCGTCACGGGCGTCCTTGCGGGAGGAGAGCGGGGCGTTCGCCAGCCACTTGCCCTTCGAGTCCGTCACCTCGTACACCCGGCCGCTCTCGGAACGCGGGAACTTGCCCCCCACGTACAGCTTGTAGGTCTTGAAGACGCTCAGGCGCTGCTCGGACTTCTCAGACATCGAGGTAGGCCTCCAGACCGTGACGGCCGCCCTCGCGGCCGAAGCCCGACTCCTTGTAACCGCCGAACGGCGAGGTCGGGTCGAACTTGTTGAACGTGTTGGCCCAGACGACACCGGCCCGGAGCTTGCCCGCCACGGCGAGGATCCGCGAGCCCTTCTCCGTCCAGATGCCGGCCGACAGGCCGTACTGGCTGTTGTTGGCCTTCGCGACGGCCTCGTCGGGGGTACGGAACGTCAGCACCGACAGGACCGGGCCGAAGATCTCGTCGCGCGCCACGGTGTGCGCCTGCGTCACGTTGGTGAACAGGGTCGGGGCGAACCAGTACCCCGCCGACGGGATCTCGCAGGCGGCCGACCAGCGCTCGGCGCCCTCGGCCTCGCCCTGCTCCACCAGCGCGGTGATGCGGGCCAGCTGCTCGGGCGAGTTGATGGCGCCGATGTCGGTGTTCTTGTCCAGCGGGTCGCCCAGGCGCAGGGTGCTCAGGCGGCGCTTCAGCGCGTCGAGCACCTCGTCATGGACGGACTCCTGGACGAGGAGCCGCGAGCCCGCGCAGCAGACCTGGCCCTGGTTGAAGAAGATGCCGTTGACGATGCCCTCGACGGCCTGGTCGAGCGGGGCGTCGTCGAAGACGATGTTGGCGCCCTTGCCGCCCAGCTCCAGGGTGAGCTTCTTGTCCGTGCCGGCGACGGAACGCGCGATGGCCTTGCCGACGGCGGTCGAGCCGGTGAAGGCGACCTTGTTCACGTCCGGGTGCTCGACCAGCGCGGCGCCGGCGTCCCCGTACCCGGGCAGGATGTTGACGACGCCCTTCGGGAGCCCGGCCTGGCGGCAGATGTCCGCGAAGAACAGGGCGGAGAGCGGGGTCGTCTCGGCCGGCTTCAGGACGACCGTGTTGCCGGTCGCGAGCGCCGGGGCGATCTTCCAGGCCAGCATCAGCAGCGGGAAGTTCCACGGGATGACCTGGCCGGCCACGCCCAGCGGCTTCGGGGCGCGGCCGAACCCGGCGTGGTCGAGCTTGTCGGCCCAGCCCGCGTAGTAGAAGAAGTGCGCCGCGACCAGGGGCAGGTCCGCGTCGCGGGTCTCCTTGATCGGCTTGCCGTTGTCGAGGGTCTCCAGGACGGCCAGCTCACGGCTGCGCTCCTGGATGATCCGGGCGATCCGGAAGAGGTACTTGGCGCGCTCGGAACCGGGCAGCGCCGACCACGTCCCGAACGCCCGGCGGGCCGCCTTCACCGCGCGGTCCACGTCCTCGGCGCCCGCCTGGGCGACCTCGGAGAGGACCTCCTCGGTGGAGGGGGAGACGCTCTTGAAGACCTTGCCGTCGGCCGCGTCCGTGAACTCGCCGTCGATGAACAGGCCGTAGGAGGGGGCGATGTCGACGACGGACCGGGACTCGGGCGCCGGTGCGTACTCGAATGCAGATGCCATGTTGATCAGTCCACCGTCACGTAATCGGGGCCGGAGTAGCGGCCGGTCGCCAGCTTCTGGCGCTGCATCAGCAGGTCGTTGAGCAGGCTGGAGGCGCCGAAGCGGAACCAGTGGTTGTCCAGCCAGTCCTCGCCGACGGTCTCGTTGACCAGCACCAGGAACTTGATCGCTTCCTTGGTGTTGCGGATGCCGCCGGCCGGCTTCACGCCGATCTGCACGCCGGTCCGGTCGCGGAAGTCGCGCACCGCCTCCAGCATGAGCAGGGTGTTCGCGGGGGTGGCGTTCACCGCGACCTTGCCGGTCGAGGTCTTGATGAAGTCCGCGCCGGCCATCATGCCGAGCCAGGAGGCGCGGCGGATGTTGTCGTACGTGGACAGCTCACCGGTCTCGAAGATCACCTTGAGGCGGGCGCGGTCGCCGCACTCCGCCTTGATCGCGGCGATCTGCTCGTAGACCTCCAGGTAGCGGCCGGCGAGGAAGGCGCCACGGTCGATGACCATGTCGATCTCGTCCGCGCCCGCGGCGATCGCGTCGGCGGTGTCGGCCAGCTTCACGGGGAGGGCGGCGCGGCCCGCCGGGAAGGCGGTGGCGACCGAGGCGACCTTGACGCCGGAGCCCGCGAGGGCGGCCTTGGCGGTGGCCACCATGTCGGGGTAGACGCAGACGGCGGCGGTCGTCGGGGTCGTGCGGTCGGTCGGGTCGGGATGGACGGCCTTCGCGGCGAGGGCCCGGACCTTGCCCGGGGTGTCCGCGCCTTCGAGCGTCGTCAGGTCGATCATCGAGATGGCCAGGTCGATGGCGTACGCCTTGGCCGAGGTCTTGATCGAGCGGGTGCCGAGGGACGCGGCGCGCGCCTCCAGGCCGACGGCGTCGACGCCGGGCAGCCCGTGGAGGAAGCGGCGCAGCGCGCTGTCGGACGCGGTCACGTCGGCGAAGGCATTGGCTGCGGGTGCAGTGGTGGGCATGGTCACCAGTCGAGCATATCTACGCGCGTAGCGACCTGTACAGGGGAGGCCCCGGGCAGAGCCCGAGGTCACAGCGCCGCGTCCGGCGCGGTGAGACCTGTCACACGCCCGTGACGAGGAGCGGACGCCTCCCTCATACAAGATCACTAATTTTTCTCCTGCAGCCAGCCAGACCTCACCGGACACAGTCGGACCGAGCAACAGCGGCATGCGGCTCTCCATCCACCCTGACCAGCTTCCTGGAGTCGTTATGCGCACCGCCCTTCGCACCGCCATCGCCACCGCCCTCGTCGCGGGCGTCGCGATCACCACCCCGGTCCTCACCGCAGGGGCCGCCTTCGCCGCCGACGGTCCGGCGACGGCCGCGACGAACGGCCCCCAGGTCCCCGCGACCGCCACCGCCACGCCGGCTGCCACCGCCACCCCGACCGCCCCGGCGGCCCCCTCCGCGTCCGCCACCGCGACGCCCTCCGCTTCCCCGACGCCGACCGCGACCGCCACCACGGCGCCCACCGCCTCCGCCACCCCGACCGCCCCGGCGACCACCGGCACCCTCGTCCGCACCGAGAAGCTGGCGGGCGGCTACGTCGCCAAGATCTACAAGGTCGCCGCGGGGCACCACCGGGCCGACCTCTACCTCCGGGGCACGTACACCGAGTCCCTCACCGCCGACGGCCGCTCCGTCGCCGGCAACGACAACGGCACCTTCTTCGTCCTCACCCCGGGTGGCGCCACCCACGACTGGGTCGGCAACTACATCCCCGGCGCGCGGTCCGGCGTCTACCGGCTCGCGGACGGCACCGTCGTCCAGCTCGACCGCAGGAACGGCGTCCCCGGCCTCCAGCTCCTCGACAACGGCGTGGGCCGCGGTTACACCTACGTGGCGAGCGGCCGCCAGGTCCTCACCTACGGCAAGGCCGTCGTGATCCTGGAGGAGGACGGCGGGTTCGCCGCCTACGTGCCCGGCTCGGCGCGGCAGGCCGCCCCGCAGCTGCTCTCCGGCGTCACCGCCCCGGCCGCCGGCACTCCGGTCGTCATCGGCGAGTGCACCGTCCGCCAGGACATCCCCTCCGTCTTCGCGCAGCTGACCGTGACGCTCACCCACGACCTGGAGAAGGGCCCCAGGGCCGTAC
>NZ_JAPSIW010000443.1 GCF_031178505.1 Streptomyces sp.
TGGAGGTGTTGATCACCTTGGCGTTGCTGGCCGTAAGCGTATCCATCAGCAGCGTGGTGAGCAGGAACGGCGCCAGGTGGTTGATCTGGAACGTGGATTCATTGCCGTCCACGGTAAGGGTGCGCCTGCCCATAATGCCGCCGGCATTGTTGGCCAGGACCTCGATCCGGGGGTAATCGGACTTCAGCTGGGAAGCGAGCGTGCGGACCTGCTCGAGCTCCGAGAAGTCGCTGACAAAGTAGTCCGCATTGAGCTCCTTGGCGATGGTCCGGGTCTTCTCCTCGGACCGGCCGACGATCACCACCTGATCCCCCGCCTGCACCAGCGTCCGGGCCGCTGCTGCCCCAATGCCGTCGCTGGCGCCGGTGATCACGATGGTGCGAGGAGTCAAGGGGTGTCCTTTGGTCGGGAAGTTCCAGGGTCCGGGATGGAGCGCACTGCCTTTGGCACAACGACGGCGGCACGGTCCGTGTTCCCTGCCTCACCCTCCCAGGTCCACAGGGCGGCCCCCCTGGGGCCCGGCCCAGATTTCCTCCATCACCCCTTGCTTCTAGGGAAGTCCCGCATGCCTTCGCCTGTCATGCCCACATCCATCGGTGACGGTCGTCGCCCGTGCTCGCCCGCCATCTCCGCCGTCGGCCTGCGCAAGGCGTACGGCGACAAGACCGTCCTCGACGGCATCGACCTGTGCATCCCGGAAGGATCAGTCTTCGCGCTGCTCGGTCCGAACGGCGCCGGCAAGACCACCATCGTGAAGATCCTTTCCACGCTCATCGGTGCCGACGGCGGGCAGGCCGAGGTCGCGGGCCACAACATCGCCACCGAGCCGGACGGGGTACGGGCCGCGATCGGAGTCACCGGGCAGTTCTCCGCCGTCGACGGACTGATCACCGGTGAAGAGAACATGCGCCTCATGGCAGACCTCAACCACCTCTCCAAGCGCAAGGGCAAACAGGTCGTCGCCGAACTCCTGGAGCGCTTCGACCTCGTCGAGGCCGCCGGCAAGCCAGTGCAGAGCTACTCCGGGGGTATGAAGCGGCGCCTGGACATCGCCATGACCCTGGTCGGCGGCCCCCGCATCATCTTCCTCGACGAGCCCACCACCGGACTCGACCCTCGCTCCCGCCACAACATGTGGCAGATCATCCGCGAGCTCGTCTCCGACGGTGTCACGGTCTTCCTCACCACCCAGTACCTGGAGGAGGCCGACGAACTCGCCGACCGGATCGCGGTGCTCCACGACGGCACGATCGCCGCCGAGGGCAGCGCCGACGAACTGAAGCGGACGATCCCCGGCGGGCACATTCGCCTTCGTTTCACCGATCCGTCCGCCTACCACAGCGCCGCCACCGCGTTGCGCGAAGTGCAGCGGGACGACGAGGCGCTGGCGTTGCAGCTTCCCAGCGGCGGCAGCCAGCGTGAACTGCGCTCCGTCCTCGACTGGCTGGACGCCGCCGGCATCGAGGCGGACGGGCTGACCGTGCACACCCCCGACCTCGACGACGTCTTCTTCGCCCTCACCCGCAACGACGCCGCCACCCCGGCCGAGGAGGCCGCCCGATGAGCACCCTGACCCTGGCCGTGCGCGACTCGTCCACGATGCTGCGCCGCAATCTGCTGCACGCGCGCCGCTACCCGTCCGCGACGCTGAACCTGCTGCTGACGCCCGTCATGATGCTGCTGCTCTTCGTCTACGTCTTCGGCGACGCGATGAGCGCCGGCCTCGGCGGCAGCGGCGCGGACCGCTCCGACTACGTCGCCTACATCGTTCCGGGCATCCTGCTGATGACCGTCGGGAGCACCACGTTCGGCGCCGCGGTGTACATGGCCATGGACATGACTGAGGGCGTCATCGCCCGCTTCCGGACGATGTCGATCCACCGCAGTTCTGTACTCATCGGGCACGTCGTCGGCAGCGTGCTGCAGTCGGTCATGAGCGTGGTACTCGTCGGGGCCGTCGGCGTGGCCATCGGATTCTGCTCCACGGACGCAGGCGTCCTGGAGTGGCTGGCGGCGCTCGGGCTAGTCACGTTGTTCTCCCTGGCGCTGACGTGGACCGCGGTCGGGATGGGCCTGTCCAGCCCGAACGCAGAGGCGGCCAGCAACAGCGCCATGCCCCTGATCCTCCTGCCGCTGATCTCGAGCGCCTTCATCCCCGCCGAGACGATGCCGGGCTGGCTCCAGCCGATCGCCGAGTACCAGCCCTTCACCCCGGCCATCGAGACCCTGCGCGGCCTGCTGCTCGGCAGCGAGATCGGCCACAACGGCTGGCTGGCCGTCACCTGGTGCCTGGGCCTGACGGTCCTCGGCTACCTCTGGTCCAAGGCCCTGTTCAATCGCGACCCGATGTAGCCGAGCAGCCCCGCCTCTGATTCCCTGACGGCGTCCGGCCCGTGCGGCGTCCGGAACCTGGTCTGACGACGCCAAGCTGTACGGCCGAGGCTAGGAGCGGCTCGGCGCGCACCGCTGCGAACTCAGGAGCAACGGGCCAGGCCAGGATCACTCCGTTGATTCTTCGGCAACCAGTACCGCGGACCTTGTCTGGCGCCGGCCGGTCCTACTGGAGTTCGCTGAAGCACTCGGTTGCTCGCGTGCGTGCCGCGACGATGATGGTGTCGTCCGCCTCCACGACGGTTTCAGCTGTGTTGTCGTGCACCTATACGCCATCGGCCGAGGTGACGGTGTTCGGGCCTTCGCCCTTCACTCCGGAAAAATCATCACCGGTCTCCAGCGCGAGATGGCCTTGAAGGAACAGGTCGACCGGGGTGGGTGGACGAGCACGGCGATGTCATCGGCGAGGGCTTCAAGATCCCCTTTCAGGGTGCCGCCACCGGTCTGTGGGCCGCCACCTCCCCACTCCTCGACGACCGGGGCGGCCTCGACCTGGAGGACTGCGACATCACGTGCGTCTCCGCCCCTTGGACCCCCATGGAGGACGGCGGCGTCCGCGCTCACGCCATCGATCCCGACGAGGCTGCCCGGCTCTGGTCGACGCCCCTTGTCGCCACCGGCGCCACGCGGACGACCCGATGAATCTGTGCTCTGCATCTGCCCTGCTGCCCGCCGTTGCGGCGGGCGTTGCGCATGGTCCTCGGGCCGATCACGGCCGTGTCGGGCAGAGATCTCCGGCGTTCCGCCGTCTGAAGCGAAGGGATCCAGGTGTGCGGTGGTTTGGTACCCAGGTGCGCATGGTGCGTCGAAGTGGGCATTGGCGCAGGCTCGCTGGTGACGTGTAGGTCAGTGTGCAGGGGGAGGCTCGAGGCATCCTGTTTCCGGGAAGTGCCCGTTGACGTTGACCCATATGCGTGAGCTGCTCACCGCGCCGGAGATGCAGGCGGTTTCGCCGACGTAGATGCCGAAGGCGCTCCCGTCGGTCGGGGTGGTGGCGGCTGTGCCCGTGGTGCGGTTGCTGACTTCGACGCGCCAGGGGACAGCGATGTCCTCGAGGACGGGCAGCAGGTATTTGGGGGAGATCCGTCCACGTTGCTGTTGCATCCTGAGGGCGGCCTTGACCTCCTGGGTTCTGGCGGTGGCTGCTTGTTGGTCTTCGCGTGCCATTGCTTCTGGCCGGCGAGCTGCGGTGTTGTCCCCGTAGTTGGGTGGGGAGTCGGCGGGAGGAGAATGGGGGTCTGTGGCGGACGGGGGTGCTGAGTTGGCCTTGCGTGTCCCGTTCATGTTTGAGAAGAGGTCGTCCCCGCAGCCAGTCAGTGCCAGTGCGGCGGCGACAACGCCGATGCCGGCGGCAGTCTTGTGCGAGGGCATAGCTACAGGGTTCCTGGAGTTGTGCGGCTGCGCCTGAGTATGTGTACTCAGCTCGCGCAGGGGAGGGGGCCCTTGGCTGGGCTCCGCAGACTTCGTTCCCTACAGGGCTATGCGCAGCAGCGCCGCACAGCGGAAGCGGCCTCTGCGTGGTTCAGGCCGGCTTCCCCGGGAACACATGCCAGTGTGGCTGAGTGCCTCAGTTGGCGAGTGGGCCGTTGTACTGGCGAGCTGAGCTACATATGGGGGCCAGGCTGTAAAGAGGGCCTGGCTGACAGGGCCTAGACGTGCTGCATGACCATCACGAACATCGTGCCCGGCTCAAGGGCCTCGTAGGAGTGCGGCACGTCCCCTCGGTACGACATGTAGTCACCGGGGCCCAGTTCCACTGTCTCGCCCCGCGGGCCCGCGAGCAGGCGGCCGGTGCTGATGACCAGGTGTTCCATCGAGCCCGGGATGTGCGGGTCCGACTCGCGCGGGGCGCCCGGCTCCAGCGTCCCGTGGTAGATGTCCCGCCGCACCCCGGTCGGCCCCGCGGAGAGCAGGGTGCCCGCGTACGAGGAGTTCTCTGCGTGCATGGTCGGGCCCTCGCCCGCCCTGATCACCGTCACGGCGGGCGCGGGTGACTCCACCAGGACGCTGAACGGCACCCCGAGCGCCACGGCGAGTGCCCAGATCGTCTCGATGCCGGGATTACCGGTAGCCGCCTCAAGCTGCGAGAGGGTGGACTTCGCGATCCCCGCGCGCTTGGCCAGCTCGGAGAGGGAGATCCCGGCCTTCGCGCGCTCGCGGCGCAGCGCCGCGGCGACCCACTCACGGGGCATGCGGGACGGCTGGGCGTCACCGGGGCCGGTGCCGTTGGTCATCGCTTTCGCTCCTGATCGAGACGCTTCGTTTCGCACATCGTTCGCTGCACAAGGCCATTCGTTCGCCTTGACGAACGCACCCCGCACTGCCCATCCTACGATGCATGCGTTCGCCACACCGAACAAACGATCCGCCAAACAGAACGACGCGCGCGCCCGGCGCCTCCCTCGTCCGCCTCTCCGACCTCCCGCCCGGTGTCCTGCGCGACATCGCCCTCGTCTGGCTCGCCGACGCCGTCGTCGGCGTCTCCTTCGGCGCGATCGCCGTCGCGGGCGGGCTCCCCCTCTGGGTCCCCGTCCTCATGTCGCTGCTCGTGTACGCCGGCTCCGCCCAGTTCAGCGCGGTCGGACTGCTCACCGCGGGCGGCGGCCCCGTGGCCGCGGCAGCGACCGGGTTGCTCCTCAACTCCCGTACCGCCGCGTTCAGCCTGGCCCTCGCCGATGACCTCGGCCGCTCTTGGGCGGCACGGCTGATCGGCGCGCACCTCATCACCGACGAGACGGCCGCCTTCGTGCTGGCCCAGGACGAGGGCAGGGCGCGCAAGGCCGCGTTCTGGATATCCGGCATCGGCCTGTTCCTGGCGTGGAACGTCAGCGTTCTCGCGGGCGCCCTCGCCGGTACGGCGCTCGGCGACACCGACAAGTTCGGGCTCGACGCGGCATTCCCTGCGATCCTTCTCGCCCTGGTCCTGCCCGCGCTGCGCGCCGACAGCGCGGCACGTCGGGCAGCGGCCGCCGGCGCGGTCATCGCGGTCGCCGCCGCCCCGCTGCTGCCCGCCGGGGTGCCGGTTCTCCTCGCCCTGTTCGGCCTGCTCGCCGCCCGCCGCGGCCCCCGCCGTCCGCGCACCACCGCTCCCGGGAGCGCCTCGTGAACGCCACGCTCGCCTGCGTCCTCGTCCTCGCCGCGGGCACGTACGCCTTCCGCCTGGCCGGACCCGTGCTGCACGGGCGCGTGGAACTGCCCGCCCGTGTCCAGGAACTGCTCACCGTGGGGGCCACCGTGCTCCTCGTCGCCCTGCTCGTCACGGGGGCGCTGACCGAGGGTCAGGGCTCCGCGGGCTGGGCGCGCCCCGCGGGCGTCCTCTTCGGCGGCATCCTCGCCTGGCGCAAGGCGCCGTTCGTGGTGGTCGTCGTCGGCGCGGCAGCGGCGACAGCGCTGTTGCGCCTGGCGGGAATCTCCTAAGGGTGTTGCAGAAGGCCGTGATCAAGCAGGTCGGAGCGGTGCTCGGGCGTGTGTGATCATGCGGCGAGGGCGAGGTTGTGCATGCGGGCGACGGCTTGGACGGCGTGGTGGAGGCCGT
>NZ_JAPSIW010000444.1 GCF_031178505.1 Streptomyces sp.
GTCCATGGCCTCGCCCCAGGCGTCCGCGTCCCAGCCGGAATCGGCGTCCATCGCCCCCAGCTCCTCCACGTTGTCCAGGGCCGCGAGCTCCACCCGCCGGAACATGGCGTTGCGGACCAGGACGCGGAAGGCGCGCGCGTTCGCCGTGACCGGCTTGACCTGGTCGGCCTTCTCCTGCGCCTCCTCCGCCGTCTCGACCTCCGGGTTCGCCAGCTGCTCCCACTCGTCGAGCAGCGAGGAGTCCACCTGGCGCACCATCTCGCCCAGCCAGGCGATCAGATCCTCCAGGTCCTCGGTCTTCAGGTCGTCCGGGATGGTGTGGTCCAGCGCCTTGTAGGCGCTCGCCAGGTAACGCAGCACGATCCCCTCGGTCCGTGCCAGCTCGTAGTGGGAGGTGAACTCGGTGAAGGTCATCGCCCGTTCGTACATGTCACGGATGACGGACTTCGGCGACACCGGGTGGTCGCCCACCCACGGGTGGGACTTCCGGTAGACGTTGTACGCGTGCCAGAGCAGCTCCTCCAGCGGCTTCGGGTACGAGATCTCCTGGAGCCGCTCCATCCGCTCCTCGTACTCGACGCCGTCGGCCTTCATCGCGCCGACCGCCTCGCCGCGTGCCTTGTTCTGCTGCGCGGCCAGGATCTGGCGCGGGTCGTCGAGCGTCGACTCCACCACCGACACCATGTCCAGGGCGTACGAGGGCGACTCCTGGTCCAGCAGGTCGAAGGCGGCCAGCGCGAAGGTCGACAGCGGCTGGTTCAGCGCGAAGTCCTGCTGGAGGTCGACGGTCAGGCGGATCGTGCGGCCCTCGGCGTCCGGGGTCTCCAGCCGCTCCACCACCCCGCCGTCGAGCAGCGAACGGTAGATCGCGATGGCCCGCCGGATGTGCCGCAGCTGGTTCTGCCGCGGCTCGTGGTTGTCCTCCAGGAGGGTGCGCATCGCCTCGAAGGCGTTCCCGGGCCGGGCGATCACCGACAGCAGCATGGTGTGGGTGACCCGGAAGCGGGAGGTCAGCGGCTCCGGCTCGGAGGCGATCAGCTTCTCGAAGGTGTTCTCCGACCAGGCGACGAAGCCCTCCGGCGCCTTCTTGCGGACGACCTTGCGGCGCTTCTTCGGGTCGTCGCCCGCCTTGGCGAGCGCCTTCTCGTTCTCGATGACGTGCTCGGGGGCCTGCGCCACCACGAAACCGGCCGTGTCGAAACCGGCCCGCCCGGCCCGGCCCGCGATCTGGTGGAACTCCCGCGCCCGCAGCGTCCGCACCCGGTTGCCGTCGTACTTCGTCAGGGCCGTGAACAGCACCGTGCGGATCGGCACGTTCACGCCGACGCCGAGGGTGTCCGTACCGCAGATCACCTTCAGCAGACCCGCCTGCGCCAGCTTCTCCACGAGCCGCCGGTACTTGGGCAGCATGCCGGCGTGGTGCACGCCGATGCCGTGCCGCACGTACCGCGAGAGGTTCCGGCCGAAGGAGGTGGTGAACCGGAAATTGCCGATCATCTCGGCGATCCGGTCCTTCTCCTCCCGCGTGCACATGTTGATGCTCATCAGCGACTGCGCCCGCTCCACGGCCTGCGCCTGTGTGAAGTGGACGATGTAGACCGGGGACTGCTTGGTGTCCAGGAGTTCGGTGAGGGTGTCGGTGATCGGGGTCGTCCGGTACTCGTACGACAGCGGCACCGGCCGGGTCGCCGAGCGGACCACCGAGGTCGGACGCCCGGTCCGACGCGTCAGGTCCTTCTCGAACATCGACACGTCGCCGAGCGTCGCCGACATGAGGACGAACTGGGCCTGCGGCAGTTCGAGCAGCGGGATCTGCCAGGCCCAGCCGCGGTCCGGCTCGGCGTAGAAGTGGAACTCGTCCATCACCACCTGGCCGATGTCGGCGTCCTTGCCGTCCCGCAGGGCGATCGAGGCCAGCACCTCGGCGGTGCAGCAGATCACCGGGGCGTCGGCGTTCACGGAGGCGTCGCCGGTCAGCATGCCGACGTTCTCCGTGCCGAACAGCTTGCACAGGTCGAAGAACTTCTCCGACACCAGCGCCTTGATCGGCGCCGTGTAGAAGGTCACCTGGTCGTGGGCGAGGGCCGTGAAGTGCGCCCCGGCGGCCACCAGGGACTTCCCCGAACCGGTCGGGGTGGAGAGGATCACGTTCGCCCCCGACACCACCTCGATCAGCGCCTCCTCCTGGGCCGGGTAGAGCGTGATGCCCCGCTCCTCGGCCCAGGTGGAGAAGGCCTCGAAGAGGGCGTCGGGGTCGGCGGTCGGCGGCAGCTGATCGATAAGGGTCACGCCCCCATCTTGCCTGGATTCCCCCCGGAGGCGGGAACCGGCCGCCCCGAACGAAGATCATCGACGGTAGGCTCGTCGGTCGACCGGCCGTCACGCGCGCCGGAGGGAGAACGGGGCGACACCGAACATGATGGGACCGGCGCACTCGCTGTCGGGAGCGGCGGCCTGGCTCGGTGTGGGAGCGGCCGCGGCCGCCCTCGACCACCCGATGCCCTGGCCGGTCCTCCTCACCGGCGCGCTCATCTGCGCGGGCGCCGCCCTCGCCCCCGACCTCGACCACCGGTCCGCGACGATCTCGCGCGCCTTCGGCCCGGTCTCGCGCGGCCTGTGCGGGATCGTCGACAAGCTGTCGTACGCGGTCTACAGGGCGACCCGCTCGGCCGCCGACCCGCGCCGCTCCGGCGGCCACCGGACGCTCACCCACACCTGGCTCTGGGCCGTGCTCATCGGGGCCGGCGCGTCCACGGCCGCGGTCACCGGCGGGCGGTGGGCGGTGCTCGGCCTCCTCTTCGTCCATCTGGTCCTCGCCGTGGAGGGGCTGCTGTGGCGGGCCGCCCGCATGTCCAGCGACATCCTGGTGTGGCTTCTCGGCGCGACGAGCGCCTGGATCATCGCCGGGATCCTCGACCAGCCGGGCAACGGCGCGAACTGGCTGTTCACGGAGCCCGGGCAGGAGTACCTGTGGCTGGGCCTGCCGGTTCTCCTCGGCGCCCTCGTCCACGACATCGGGGACGCCCTCACCGTCTCCGGCTGCCCGATCCTGTGGCCCATACCCGTCGGCCGCAAGCGCTGGTACCCGGTCGGCCCGCCGAAGGCGCTGCGCTTCCGGGCCGGCAGCTGGGTCGAGCTGAAGGTCCTCATGCCGGCCTTCATGGTCCTCGGCGGGGTCGGCGGGGCCTCGGCCCTCGGCTTCATCTGAGGGCCGCTACGGAGTACCGCCGTCCAGCAGGACGGCGAGGCCGTCCAGGAGGCGCTGGAGGCCGAACTCGAACAGGGCGTCCAGGTCGAGGTCGTACCCGGTGGCGGTGAGGCGGGCCAGCGCGGGGAACCCGCCGGAGGTGAGCAGCGCCTCGAACGCGGGCTCCCGCTCGTCCATCCACTCCTCGCTGTTCAGGCCGCTGTACGCCTCGGCCTCGCGCTCCGACTCCAGGTGGACGGCGATGCCCTGGGCATGGTTGAGCAGCGTCAGGTGCGCGGTGAAGGCGGACCGGAGGTCCAGCCCCCGGGCGTGCAGGGCGCCGAGGACCCACTCGCTGTAGGGGAGGGCCGAGGTGATCATCTGCGGCCGGGTCACCGAGAGGGCGGGGCCGAGCCAGGGGTGACGGCGGAACCCCTCCCAGAGCTGCCGGGCCGCCAGCTCGACGGCCTCCCGCCAGTCCGCCGGCCGCTCCCCGGGCAGCGGCCGCTCCGCGAACACCGCGTCCATCATCCGGACCAGGAGGTCGTCCTTGTCCGCGACGTGCCGGTACAGCGACATGGCCGCCACACCCAGCTCGGCGGCCACCCGGCGCATCGAGAGCCCGGCCAGTCCCTCCGCGTCGGCGACCGTGACCGCGGCGGCCACGATCCGCTCCAGGGTGAGGGCCGACTGACCGGAGGGCGCGGATGCGGGCCCGCTCCTGCGCGGGGCGGGGGCCGGCCGCGCGGCCCGCGCGGGGCCCGCAGGGCTCTCCACGACCGTTCCGACGCCGGGGACGGCCCGCACCACGCCCTGGCGGCGCAGCTCGGTCAGTGCCTTGGTCGCCGTGGCCATCGCGACACCCCACTGCCGGGTGATCTCCCGGGTGGAGGGCACGCGCGCGCCCGGGGGCAGCTCGCCCGATTCGATCCGGGCGCGCAGTTCGTCGACGATCCGGCCGTAACGCGGGGACGCCTGTCCGCCCACCTCTACCCCCTGCACTAGTGCACCTGGACCGTCGCATCCTAACCGGCGGGGGCGGGGGAGTGGTGCGGGAACAGCCCGGGCCGGGACGCTGGTGCACTAGTGCTGTGAGGGCATCGGTGCCCGTACTTCAGGGGAAATTCGGGCTTGCGGGCATGCGCGCGTACGCCGTACGGTCGCGTCCATGGAGAACAGTGGGATCCTCATCAGCGGAGCCGGTGTCGCGGGCCCGGCTCTGGCGTACTGGCTACGCAGGGCGGGCTTCGCCGTCACGGTCGTGGAGCGCGCCCCGGCGCCCCGGCCGGGCGGGCAGACCGTCGACCTGCGCGGCGCGGGCCGTACCGTCATCGAACGGATGGGCCTGATGGACCGGGCCAGGGCGGAGAGCGTGGAGCAGCGCGGCCTGGCCCTCGTCGACGCGGCGGGCCGCGTCACGGCCCGCCTGCCCGCCGACAGCTTCGGCGGCGAGGGCATCGTCTCCGAGATCGAGATCCTCCGCGGCGACCTGGCCCGCATCCTGTACGAGGCCACCCTGCCCGGCACCGCGTACCTGTTCGACGACACCGTGACCGGCATCGAACAGGACGCGGACGGGGTCACCGTCACCTTCGAGAAGGCGGCCCGGCGCCGGTTCGCCCTGGTGATCGGCGCGGACGGCCCGCACTCCGTGGTGCGTTCCCTGGCCTTCGGCCCCGAGAGCGCCTTCGTCCACCCCATCGGCCTGTACACCGCCTGGTTCACCGCGACCGGCGGGCCGGACCTGGACGGCTGGTACCTGATGCACAACGCGCCCGGCGGTCTGGTGGCCTCGGCGCGGCCCGGCCGCGCGCCCGGGGAGATCAAGGCGGGACTCGCGTTCCGCTCGGCCCCGCTCGCCGTCGACCGCAGGGACGTCGCCGCCCAGCGGCGGATCCTGGCCGAGCGGTTCGCCGGCGTCGGCTGGGAGACCCCGCGCCTGCTGCGCGCGATGCGCACGGCCCCGGACTTCTTCTTCGACTCCATGGGCCAGGTCCGGCTGGAGAGCTGGTCGCGCGGCCGCGTGGCGCTGCTCGGCGACGCCGGCCACTGCGCGACGCCGCTGACCGGCCTCGGCACCAGCCTGGCCCTGGTCGGCGCCTACGTCCTGGCCGGCGAACTCGCCGCCGCGCGGGGCGACCACCGCGCCGCCTTCGCCCGCTACGACGAGGTGATGCGCCCCTACGTCCGCCGGGCCCAGGAGCTCCCGCCGGGCGGCGCCGCCGGCTTCGCCCCCCTCGGCCGGCTGGGCATCGGTCTGCGGAACCTCTCCGTGCGCCAGATGACCCGCCGGCCGATGCGGTCCCTCCTCGGCGCGCAGTTCGCCAAGGCGGGGAGCATCGCGCTGCCCTCGTACGACATCGCCGCGACGGGCGTGTGACGGGGGGCGGATCCGGCACGGGCGCCACCGGGACCGCCGCCGACCGCCGCCACCGGGGCCCGCCCCCGCCGGCCGGGCGGCCCCGCCCCTGCCTACCCGTGCCAGGACCGCCACAGCGCCGCGTACGCGCCGTCCGCCGCCACCAGGTCGTCGTGACTGCCCAGTTCGCTGATCCGGCCGGACTCGACCACCGCGATCAGGTCCGCGTCGTGCGCGGTGTGCAGGCGGTGCGCGATGGCCACCACCGTCCGCCCGTCCAATACCCGGCTCAGGGAGCGCTCCAGGTGGCGGGCCGCCCGCGGGTCGAGCAGGGAGGTCGCCTCGTCCAGAACCAGGGTGTGCGGGTCCG
>NZ_JAPSIW010000445.1 GCF_031178505.1 Streptomyces sp.
TCCGGGTTCGTGACGGCGGACGGACGAGCGCCCAGCGCTCCGGCCCTGCGGGCGTGGGGGCGCGCGCCCTCGCGCCTGGCGGCGGTGAGGCGGACCCCGGCCCCGTGACCCTGCGCCGCACCGTGGCCCCGCAGGGCCGGAACCGTCCCGGGGTGGGCTTCGCCAGGTCCGGCGACCCGTGCCGGGCGGGGCCGTGCAGGACGCAAGGGGCCGCGGCGCCTCGCGGCGCCGCGGCCCCCCCGCGGTCAACTCCCCCTGTCAGGAAGCGGCCGCGTCGTTCACCTCGCGAAGCCGTAGTCCAGCAGCTTCTTGACGTCGGCCGCGCGGTTCGTCTCGCTCGGCGCGGCGAGGACCGTGCCGATGACGGTCTTGTTGTTGCGGGTGGCCGCGAAGACGAGGCAGTACTTGGCCTGCTGGCCCGAGCCGGTCTTCACGCCGATCGCGCCGCTGTAGGTGCTCAGCAGCTTGTTCGTGTTGGTCCAGGCCATGTTCCGGTAGCCACCGGTCCTGGTGGTCACCTTCTGGGTGGTGGACTTGGTCTTGACGATGGTGCGGAACGTGCTGTTCTGCATCACGCTGCTCGCGAGCTTCGTCAGGTCGCGCGGGGTCGAGTAGTTCGCCCCGTTGCTGATCCCGTCGAAGGAGTCGAAGTGCGTGTTCCGCAGCCCCATCCGCCGGGCCTCGTCGTTCATCTTCCCGATGAACGACTTCACCCGGGCGGCCCGGGTCGTGCCGGTGCCGAACTTGTCGGCCAGCGCGTAGGCCGCGTCGCAGCCCGACGGGAGCATCAGACCGTACAGCAGCTGCCGGACCGTCACCTTGTCCCCGACGATGAGCCGGGCCGAGGAGGCGTTCTTCGCGACGATGTAGTCGCTGTACGCCTTGTCGATCGTGACCTTGGCGTCGAGGTTCAGGCCCCGCTGGGCCAGCACCACCTTCGCCGTCATGATCTTGGTGGTGGAGCCGGTCGGCCGGCGGGTGTCCGCGGCCTTGCCGAACAGCACCGCGCCCGTCCCGTTGTTCATGACGAACCCGCCGGGGGCGGTGATCGACGGGGTGGGCGGCGTCGCGGCCTGCGCCTGGCTCGCGAGGGAGCCTCCGGCGAGCACGGCGGAGGTGGTGACCACGATCGTCACGGCCCGGCGCACGCGCAGTGGCGTAGATATCAAGGTGTTCTGCCCTTGGTAGGAGTGTCGTTGGCGGCGAGGACCGTAGGGACCTCGCGTACAGAAGATGCGCGAACGGCCCCGATGGATGTATGGGATGTGTGTCGTTCCGATCACGTCCCGATCCGCGGGAGGGGGATGCGCGGGCGGTGGGGGCCGGGGCCGCGGTGTCTCGCGAGGGGTGTCACCCGGCGGGCCTCCGTCCCGGCCGCCGGACCGGGCCGGCACGGCTCGGCCCACGCGTACCCCCGGGACGGGAACGGTCTGCGCCGCGTGTCCCGGGTGACCCGCGCGGGCGCCCGTCCCCCACCGCCCGCCAAGTCGGCGTGTGCGCCGCCGAATTGGGGGCAACCGGGCGTCGAAGGCCGATCCGCCCGGACCGGCCGGAGGACGACCGTCCGCGAAGGAGAGGCTCATGACGACGCAGTACGGCAACCAGCCCACCGGACACCAGCCCCATGGCACGCCGGAGCGCGCCGCGACCGGCAATGTGCTCAGCATCGTCGCCATGGTCCTCGGCGTGATCGCCCTGCTGTTCCTGCCGATCGTCTTCGGCGTGGTCGGCGTCGTGCTGGCCATCGTCGCCAAGACCGTGCGGCACGAGCGGCTCGCCGTGCCCGCGCTCGTCGTGGCCGCGGTGGGCCTGGTCGGCGGCATGATCCTCGGCGTCGTCGTCTCGTCCGCCTGATCCCGGCCCGGCCCACGGCCGCCCCGGTCGGTGACCGCCCCCGCCCACTGTGGAGGGGACGGCCACCGGCCGGGGCGGCCGCCGTCGCGGGCAGGCCCGTCAGCCCAGCAGGTCGGGAGCCCGCAGCACCTGCGGCGGGACGCCCCAGGCGTCCACCAGGTCGACGGCGAGCGGGCGGATCTTGCGGCACAGGTCGTTCACCTCGCGGCTGATCGCCTTGGACCGCTGCACGGTCAGACGGCCGTGCTCCATGAACCAGGCGCGGTCCGCCTCGATCGTCGACAGGGCGTACAGGTCGCACAGCAGGCCCAGAGCGACCTTGTTGCCCCCGTCGGGGTGGGCCTTCGACGCCTCGGTGAACGACTCCAGCACCAGCCGCTCGACGTGCGCGTGGGCCAGCGCGATCACGTGGTCCTGCACCGACGAGAACACCGCGCCGGGATCGCGCCCCCGGTCGACGCCGGCCTTCAGCCGGCGGGCCAGGCCGGCGAGCATGTGCTCCTCGCGGTAGCGCAGCATGGCCAGGTGGTACTCCGAGTCGAGCAGCCCGGCCTCCTGGTCCCACCGGTCGCCCCCGGGCAGCAGGTCGCGGACCCGTTCCAGGAGCTTGTGCGCGGAGGTCTTCTCGATGACCGTCTCGACCGCGAGGCCGGCGACGTAACGGACCATGCCGAGCTGGTCCAGATCCTCGAACTCACCGGCGTGGTCGGTGAGCAGACCCTTCGCGACGAGCTGGAGAAGGACGTGGTTGTCGCCCTCGAAGGTGGTGAAGACGTCACTGTCGGCCTTCAGGGCGGCGAAGCGGTTCACCGCCAGGTACCCTGCGCCGCCGCACGCCTCCCGGCACTCCTGCACCGTACGGGTGGCGTGCCAGGTGCCGAGCGCCTTCATGCCGGCGGCGCGCGACTCCAGGCGCCGGCGCGCCTGCGGGAGGTCGTCGTGGCCGGAGAAGACGTCGTGGAGCTGCCCGCGCAGGGTGTCCTGCGCGAAGTGGAGCGCGTACGTGCGGGCGAGCAGCGGCAGCAGCCGGCGCCGGTGCAGCCCGTAGTCCAGCAGCAACTGCTCCCCCGCGCCCGGTGACGCCTCGAACTGGCGCCTGCGGACCGCGTACTTGACGGCGAGGGTGAGCGCGACCTTGGCGATGTTCACGCCGGCGCCGCCGACGCACACCCGGCCCTGGACGAGCGTGCCGAGCATGGTGAAGAAGCGGCGGTCGGGGTTGTCGATGGAGCTGACGTAGGTTCCGTCGGGGGTGACGTCGGCGAAGCGGTTGAGGAGCGCCTCGCGCGGGACACGGACGCCGCGGAAGCGGATGCGGCCGTTGTCGACACCGTTGAGGCCCATCTTGAGGCCGTCGTCCTCGATCTCGACGCCCTCCACGACCTGGCCGCCGGAGCGCAGCGGTACGAGCAGGGCGTGCACGCCGCGGGCTTCGCCGCCGACCTCCAGCTGGGCGAAGACCACCGCGAGCTCGGCGTGACGGGCGGCGTTGCCGATGTAGTCCTTGCGGGCCGCGTCGCCCTCGGTGGTGACGACGAACTCTCCGGTGGCGGCGTCGTAGCGGGCGACCGTCCCCAGCGCCTGCACGTTGGAGCCGTGCCCGGACTCGGTCATCGCGAAGCAGCCCATCAGCCGGCCGGCGACCAGGTCCGCCAGGTGGGCCTCGTGGTGGCGGGCGGTGCCCAGCTGCAGGAGCGCGCCGCCGAACAGGCCGAACTGCACCCCCACCTTGACCAGCACCGACAGGTCACCGAAGGCGAGGGTCTCGAAGGCGGCGACCGAGGCGCCGATGTCGTCCCCGCCGCCGTACGCCGCGGGGAAGCCCATCCCGGTCTGCCCGGTCCCGGCCATCTCGACCGCGATGTCCCTCACCCGTTCGCGGTACGCGTCCCTGTCGAGCCGTTCGGCGTCCTCCAGCACGGAGGAGTGGGCCGCCAGATTGGTCCGGACGAGGTCGCGGACCCCGGCGTACTCGCCGTCGAGCAGGCGCGCCAGGGCCGGGACGTCGATCTCGGGCCGTACGTAGCCGCTCGCGGCGGCGGAAGCGTCGTGAAGTGCCATGGGGCCTCCGATACCCCCCGGCGCCGGGGCCATACCGGACGTGATCATGGGCAGGAGCGGTGAGCAGGCCCTGTCGGCGGCACCTTTTCAGTACCGTTGCCAAGTGAGGGCCCTACCCGTCCGCAGGGCCGTGGGGGGCGCAGGGTCGTCCGTACGGTGGCGGAAGGGGACGCGCGATGGCCGGTCTGAGGCTGGGGCCGCTGGTGCGGTACGTCGACTGGGAGACGGGGACGAGTGCGACGGTGTGGGTGGAGACCGACCGGGCGTGCACGGTCGAGGTGCGGTGCGAGGGCGGCGGCGAGGGCACGGCCCGTACGTTCCTCGTCGCCGGCCATCACTACGCGCTGGTCGTCGTCACCGGCCTGACCCCGGGCTCGGCCGCGGAGTACGAGGTGGTCCTGGACGGCGAGCGGGCCTGGCCTTCGCCGGACTCGCCCCTGCCGCCCAGCACCCTGCGCACGCCGCAGGTCCCTGCGGCGGGTGCGGTGGTCGCCTTCGGTTCCTGCCGGTGGGCCGCCCCGGCGGAGGGCGCGGACCCGGTCGGCCCCGATGTCCTCGACACGCTCGCCGCCCGCCTCGCCGCCGGCGCGGGCGACGACGCCCGGACGTCCTGCTCCTCCTGGGCGATCAGGTGTACGCCGACGAGACGTCCGCCGGCACCCGAGCGTGGATCGCCCGGCACCGCCGGGAGAACGGCACCGGCACCGGCGCCCCGCCCGACCAGGTCGCCGACTACGAGGAGTACACGCACCTCTACGACGAGTCCTGGGGCGACCCCGAACTGCGCTGGCTGCTGTCGACGGTGCCCACCTGCATGATCTTCGACGACCACGACGTCATCGACGACTGGAACACCAGCGCGGCCTGGGTCGCCGAGATGCGGGCCACGTCCTGGTGGCACGAGCGGATCATCGGTGGCCTGATGTCGTACTGGGTCTACCAGCACCTCGGGAACCTCTCCCCGGCCGAGCTCGCCGAGGACGAGCTGTACGCGGCGGTCCTCGCCGCCGACGACGGCACGGAGGTGCTGCGCGCCTTCGCCGAGCGGGCCGAGGCCGACCCGGCGTCGGTGCGCTGGAGCTACCGCAGGGACTTCGGCCGCACCCGGCTGCTGATGGTCGACACGCGGGCCGCGCGGGTCCTGGAGGAGCAGCACCGGGCGATGCTGGACGCCGGGGAGGCCGACTGGCTGCGGGCGCAGGCCCTCGACGGGCCCGGTGGCGTGGACCACCTCCTCGTGGGCACCTCGCTGCCGTGGCTGCTGCCGCCGATGGTCCACTTCGCGGAGGCCTGGCACGCGGCCCTGTGCCGGGGCGAGCGCGGGCCGCGCTGGGCGAGGTTCGGGGAGTGGCTGCGCCGGCGCGCGGACCTGGAGCACTGGGCGGCCTTCACCGCCTCCTTCCACCGGCTGACGGACACCCTCGCCGAGGTGGGCCGGCGGGACGGCGCCCCGGCGACCGTGTGCGTGCTGTCGGGCGACGTCCACCACGCGTACGTGGCCGAGGCCCTGTGGCCCGCGGGGCGGCAGCCGCGCTCCCGCGTCTTCCAGTTCACCTGCTCACCGCTGCACAACTCGGTGCCCCGGGCGATGCGGATCGGCTTCCGCTTCGGCTGGAGCCGCTTCGCCAAGGCCGCCGGCCACCTCCTGGCCCGCCACGGCCGCGTCGCCCGCCCCGCGGTGCGGTGGGAGCGCGGCGGTGGCCCGTGGTTCGGCAACCAGCTGATGACCCTGACCCTGCGCGGCCGCACGGCGCGCCTGCGCCTGGAGAAAGCCGTCACGGACGCCGGACGGGGCGGCCGCGACACGGACCGCGCGGGAGCCCGCCTGGTGGAGGTCCTGGACCGGGGACTCACGGAGGAGGGGTGACGTACGGCGGCACGGACCGCGCTGCGCGCGAAGGCCGCGGCGTGGGCGGGTCCGCCGCCGTCTCGGTGCGCTCCTGCGTGACGGCGGGGACAAGGCCCCCGCCGCACGACGTCCCCGGCCCTCCGGCCGGGA
>NZ_JAPSIW010000446.1 GCF_031178505.1 Streptomyces sp.
CCCCCCGCCGGACGGCGTTCGGGGAGGTCGGGACGGGTGCGCGGAAGGGGCGCGGGCGGTGTCGCCGGCCCTCCGGGAAGGCCTCCGGGGTGATGCGCGGAGGGTTCGGGGACGGCTCGGGGGCGGCTCGGGGCGGACGCCGGGACGGTCCGGAGGCGGCTCGGCGGGTGGGCCGGGGGAGGCCTCGCCGGCCGGGGTCGTACGGGGCCCCGGGCCGCTCCCCGTACCCGAATAGGCTTATGAACAGCCTGTGGACAACTTCGGTGGACAACCCGGGCGCCCCAAGGGTTCCAGGGCCTCGAATCGTCTCTTTGTTCGCATGTCGGGGCATGCGCGAGCGCCTCCGCCGCCCTAGCGTGGTGCCATGGCCGTATTCCCTGAGGGCACCCCGTGCTGGGTGGACGCGCAGCTTCCCGACCTCGAGGCGGGCAAACGGTTCTACCGAGAGCTGTTCGGCTGGACCTTCGACCCCGACCGGCACGAGGCCCTGCTCGACGGACGCCGGGTCGCCGGGCTGCTCCCCAAGCGGGACGGCCGGATGCCCACCACCTGGACGCTCTACCTCTCCACCCGGGACGCGGGCGCCCTCTCCGCCCGAATCAAGGCCGCGGGCGGCCAGATGGTCATGGAGCCGTATCCCGTGGGGCCGTTCGGCGTGCTCGCCCTCGCCGCCGACCCCGGCGGCGCGGTCTTCGGCATCCGCCAGTCCGGTGACGACAACGGCTTCGAGCGGACCAACGAGCCGGGCACCTTCTGCTGGATGGAGGTCTACACCCGGCGCCCCGAGGCCGTGGACACCTTCTACGCCACCGTCTTCGGCTACCTGGGCCGCCAGGCCGACCCCGCCGAGGAGGGCAAGGACCCCGGCTTCGACTACCGCGTCTGGTCGCCGCCCGGTTCCCGCCCCGGCGACGACACCGCCTTCGGCGGGCGGGCGGTCATCACCGACGCCTTCCCCGCCGAGATGCCGGGCCACGTCCTCGTGTACTTCGCCGTCCGCGACTGCGACGAGGCCTGCGAGACCACCGTCCGTCTCGGCGGCCGGGTCGCCGAACCGGCCTTCGACACCCCCCACGGCCGGATCGCCGTGCTCCACGACAACCAGGGCGCGCGTTTCGCGGTCATCGCGGAGCCCGCCGGGTCCCCGTCTTCGGGCTCCGAGCCGGCGGCACGTGATCGGGGCCCCGCGGACGACCTCACGGACCGGGCCCCGGCCGGCCGGGACCTCACGGGGCGGGGGCCGGCCGACGAGGACCTCATGGACGCGGGCGGCCCCGGCGCGCGGGACCCCGAGGACCCGGGCCCCGGGCCGGTACCCGTTGCCGACGCAGACCGCCCCGGGCCCGTACCCACCCCGGACGACGACCGTGGCCCCGACGCCCCCGATCCGGACCGCGACCCCGATGCGGGCCCGGGATCCGGGGCCGCCGGCCCCTCCGGGGAGAGCCCCTGGCCGCGGGACGAGGGCTTCACACGGCGGCCTCCCGCCGTGTGAGCCACCTCCCCGGACCATCCGGTACGAGATGAGCCGTCCGCTCCGCATGACCTGTGACACCCCGATCCGCCCCCGGGTTCGCAACCGGGGCTCCGGACAGGAACAATCAGGGCCACGGGGCCGTACCCTCATGGCCCGTACGGGGAGGTGGCAGGCAAGTGGAACAGCTGACGCAGCACGACCCGAGACGCATCGGGCCCTTCGAGGTGCTGGGCCGGCTCGGCGCGGGCGGAATGGGCCTGGTCTATCTCGCGCGCTCGGCGTCCGGCCGGCGCGTGGCGATCAAGACCGTGCGCACGGAGCTCGCGGAGGACCAGCTGTTCCGGGTCCGGTTCACCCGCGAGGTCGAGGCCGCCCGGGCCGTCTCGGGTTTCTACACGGCCGCCGTGGTCGACGCCGACCCGCGCGCCGCCGTGCCGTGGCTCGCCACCGCCTACGTACCCGCCCCCTCGCTCGAAGAGATAGTGAACGAGTGCGGGCCGCTCCCGGCCCAGGCCGTCCGCTGGCTCGCCGCCGGCGTCGCGGAGGCCCTCCAGTCCATCCACGGGGCCGGTCTCGTCCACCGGGACCTCAAGCCCTCCAACGTCCTCGTCGTCGAGGACGGCCCCCGGGTGATCGACTTCGGCATCGCGTCCGGCGTCTCCAACACGCGTCTGACCATGACCAATGTCGCCGTCGGCACCCCGGCCTACATGTCGCCCGAGCAGGCCCGTGACTCGCGGAGCGTGACCGGCGCCAGCGACGTCTTCTCGCTCGGTTCCATGCTCGTCTTCGCCGCCACCGGGCACGCGCCGTACCACGGTGCCAACCCGGTCGAGACGGTCTTCATGCTGCTCCGCGAAGGCCCCGACCTGGAGGGGCTGCCCGAGGAGCTGCGGCCCCTCATCGAGTCCTGCATGCAGATGGACGTCTCCCGGCGGCCCACCCCCGCCGACCTGCAGGCCCAGCTCGCCCCCCACCTCTTCGGCCCCGGCAGCGACGACAGCGGCACCGCCTCGGCGTGGCTGCCGCAGCGCGCCACCGCCATGATCGAGGCCCGGCGCGGCGGCCGTCCCACGGCCGCCCCGCCGCCGATGCCGCCCGGCCCGCCCCGCCGCCCCGCCGACCGTTCCGGTGACCCGCGCTCCCCGGAGCCGGCCGCCGTCGGCGGCGGCCGCCGCCCGGAACCCGCGCCGGTCGGCGGCGGCCGGCACGCCGGTCCCGCCGAGGAGGCCGCCGGGCCCGTCCGCCTGGGCGGTGCCACCGTGCCGATCGGCCCCGGGCCCCGGGTCGCCGACACGCGCGCCGCGCTCGCCGTGGGCCGGGGTGCCGACGCGGGCCCCGCCACCGGCTGGATCCGCCCGCCGATCGGTGGGCCGGGCGGCGCGGAGCCCGGCCCCGCCCCCGGCACCCGCCTGCCCGCCACGCCCGGCACCGGCCCCCACGGCGCCCCGCCGCAGGGGGCGCCGGCGCACGGGGCCGGCGAGGCCGCCGCCCCGCCGCCGGAGCCCGGCCGCTGGCGCCCCTGGCGTTTCCGCATGTCGAACGACGTGTGGGGGACCCCGGTGGTCGACGGGGACCTTCTCTACGTCACCTCCTTCGAGGTGCACGCACTCGACACGGCGAGCGGCCGGCGCCAGTTCAAGACGCGGGACGTCGCCTGGTCGATGGCGGTCGCCGGGGGCCGTATCCACGCTTCCGACGGACCCACCCTGTACGCCCTCGACGCCACCGACGGCAGCGAGCGCTGGCGGCTGCACACCGACGCGTGGGTGTACTCGCTCCAGGTCGACCGGGGCACGGTCGTCACCGGCACCCGGGGCGGCGGCGTCCAGGGCTGGGAGGCCTCCAACGGCGCCAAGCTGTGGGAGATCACCGGCGCGCAGACGGACTTCGAGACCCCGGAGGCGGGCCCGGCCGTGCACGGCGACACCGTGTACGTCTGGCGGAACGCCCGGCTCCAGGCCCTCGACGCCCGCACGGGCACCGAGCGCTGGTCGTACCCGGTGGGCGACGCCGCCTCCTGCGGCGGTGTGCCGGTCCGGGTGGCCCCGGCGGAGGACGGCTGTGTGTACGTCTCCGCCGGCACGCGGGTCCTGTCGATCGACATCGCCGCCGGGCACGTCCGCTGGCACTTCGAGGCGCCCGCCGTCTTCCTGTCGCCGCCCGCGTTCGCTCCCGGGCCGGCCGTCACGGGCGGCGGCGTGTACCTGGCCGACCACCTCGGCACGGTGTACGCGATCGACGCCACCACCGGCCAGGACCGCTGGCGGATCGCCACGGAGGCGCGCCAGTCGACCGAGCCGGTGCTCGTCGCCGACGGCAACATCCACGTGGGCAGCGGCAGCGCGCTCTACACCCTGGACGCGGTGACCGGCACCCCGCGCTGGCGCTTCGCGGCGGGCGGCGAACTCGTCGGCTCCCCCGTCGTCGCCGACGGCCGGGTCCACTTCGGCTCCGCCGACCACGTCCTCTACACCCTGGACGCGACGGGCGGCCAGCTGCGCTGGAAGCTCGCCACCGGCGGCGAGATCACCGGCTCGCCGGTCGCGAGGGACGGTGTCGTGTACGCGTGCAGCAAGGACCGCTGCGTCTACGCCCTGGACGCGGTCAAGGGCACGGCCACGGCGGGGCGGGGCGCGGCGCCGCGCCCGTAGGGCGTCTCGCCGTGCGGGATCCCCGGGGTCCCGGGGCTCGTCCGTCCGAGCCCCTGGGGTCCCCTAGGGGTTGTTCCAGCGGTCGCGGTCGGGGTCCCGTTCCCGGCCGTCCGGGTCGGGGACGTCGTACGACCGGGTCGGGGCGTCGTACGGGGGCGGCGCGTCGCGCCGGTCGTAGTCCTCGTTCCCGCCGTACCGGTCCCTGTTCGCGCGCGGGTCCGGCTCCGCGTACCGGGAGTGCTCCTCCGGTGGCGGTCCGCCGGGCGGGCCCGGGTGGGCCGTGTGCCCCGGGGGCGTCGACACCTCCTCGGGCGCCCGGCGCGAGCGGGCCCGGCCCGCCATCAGCAGGGCGCCGAGGAGCAGCAGCACCCCGCCCAGGAGCGCGAGGGCGACGCCCGTGCCCAGGCCGCCGCCGTCCGGGTCGACCGTGAGGCCGCCCTCGGCCTGCCCCACGCGCACCATCCACAGAATGGTGAAGCCCAGCACGACGAGACCGGCGAGGGCCACCAGCAGGCGCGAACGCAGGACGACACCCACGAGGGTGAGGAGTGCGGCGAAGGCGAGCGGCAGCAGGACCGAGCCGATGACCTCGGCCTTGGAGTCGGTGATGCCGGCGAACAGGTCCTCGATCCGGTAGTCGCGCCCGTGACGGCCGTCGTACCAGGCACGGAAGGGGCTCAGGACGGCGGCCGTCGCTCCGGCGAGGGCCAGGATCGAGCCGACGACGTTTCGGATCATCGGCGGCCTCCTTCGGGTCCGGCTCTCCTCCCGACGCTACGCCGCCCCCAGGAGCCCCGCCACGCGGCGCCCGGACTCTCGCTAGGGTGGCGCGGACACGACACATCCACGGGCGGAACGGGGAAACGGCGATGGCAAGGACGCGTCTGAAACTCGCGGCGGTGCTCACGGTGGTGGTCCTCGCGCTGACCGGATTCCAGACCGGCAAGGGCGGCAGCGGCGGCGGGGGCGGCAGCGGCAAGAGCCGCGGCGGCGACTCCGACGGCGGCGGCTGCTCCAGCTCCCGCAAGTCCAACAGCGACGGGGGCGACAACGGGGGCGGTTCCGGTTCGGACGACGTGTACGGCAACGACTCGGGCTCCGGCTCGGAGACGTACCCGACGGAGCCGGCGCCCACCGGCACGGCGACCACGGGCACGGCCCGCGTGACGGCCGAGGTGATCGACTGCGTGAAACCCGCCCGGAAGCGGACCAAGGGCAAGGCGGCCCGCGCCGCGGACACGGCGGGCGTCGTCCGCGTCACCCCGGCGGACTGGACGGTCAAGGGCACCTTCGAGGTCCGGGTGGAGTACAAGGACGCCCGGGGCGCGACGGTCGACGGCTGGACGGTCGACGTCACCCTGGGCGACGGCGGCCCGGAGACCGCCGACGTGTTCATGCGCAAGCCGAAGGCGGTCGACCGGGTACGGAGCTGCGTGGTCGCGGAGATCCGCGAACGCTGACGGGACGAGCGAACGCGAGGGCCAAGGGCGGCCTGCACAAGCGGAGTTGGGGGATCGGCGGTGCAACCGGCCGCCGAAGGGAAAGCGTCCTCAGGACAGTTGAGTACGGCGCCCAGCACCCACACCTCTCTCTGGAGCTGCCCGTGTCCTCGCCCTCCGCGTCCCCGCTTCCCGAGATCCCTCTCACCCTCACCCCGCAGCAGGCCGCCCAGGGTGTGATCATCACCGTCCGGCTGCCCACGGGGCCCGAGCACCTCACCGTCCGCCCCTGCCGCGACGGCGAACTCGTCGCCGCCCGCCTCGGCGAGGGCACCGT
>NZ_JAPSIW010000447.1 GCF_031178505.1 Streptomyces sp.
CGGCGACCGGGCGCCCCTCGGCGTCTCGTCCCCCCTCCTGGGGCGGGCGGGTCAGCCCTTGGCGCAGCTCGGCAGGGACCGGGTGTCGCCCGCGCGGAGCTTCGCCAGCGAGGTCATCGCGTCGTCGATGGTCCTCACCTTGATGAGCGTGAGCCCCTCGGGCGTGTCGGAGGCGGCGGCCTCGCAGTTGTCGGCCGGCGTGAGGAAGTACGCGGCGCCCGCCTTCCGCGCGCCGACGAGCTTCATCTCGATGCCGCCGATCGGGCCCACCTCGCCCTTGTCGTCGATGGTGCCGGTGCCGGCGATGAACCGGCCGCCGGTCAGGCTCTCCGGAGTCAGCTTGTCGACGATGCCGAGCGCGAACATCAGACCGGCGCTGGGCCCGCCGACGTCCGCCAGGTTGATGTCGATGGTGAACGGGAAGGCGTGGTCGGTGCCGGCCTGGATGCCGACGATCGCCCGGTCGCCCTCCTCGGAGGTGGTGGTAGTGACGACCACCTTCCGGGTCACGGTGGGCTCCTTGCCGGCCTTCTCCGCCTCGGCCGCCGCCTTGGCGGGGACGAGGGTGAACGCGACGTCCTGGCCCGGCTTCCGCCGGGTGACCCGCTTGGCGACGTCACCGGGCGCGGTGACCGGGGTGCCGTCGACGGCCTTGATGACGTCACCGGCGTGCAGCTTGCCCTCGGCGGGGGAGCCCTTGACGACGCTCGCCACGACCACGCGCGTGGTGAAGGGGATGCCCAGCTCGCCGAGGGCCGCCACCTTGGCGCTCTCCTGCGACTGGCTGAATTCCTCGGCGTTCTCCTGGCTCGACTCCTCCTCCGTCTTCCCGTCCGGGTAGAGGGTGTCGTGCGGCACCACCACGTTGTCGTGGGCCAGCCAGCCGTAGACGGCCTCGACGGCGTTCATCTTGTAGTCCGCGCTGGTGACGCGGACCGTCGTCATGTTGAGGTGCCCGTCGGTGGGGTACGTCTTCCGCCCCGAGATCTGCAGAACGGGCTCGCCCCGGGCCTCTCCGAGGGTGTTCACCGTGGGCCCGGGGCTCATCTCCGCGTACGGCACCGGGATCAGGACGCCCGCGATGAGCAGGCAGATCAGAACCAGGGTGGAGGCGAGCATCGTCGCGGTGCGGCGTGGCATGGAACGACAGTACGGGACTCGCCTGTGGGTGCACCCGTGGGGCGGTCCGTCCGAGGCGGGGTCAGGTGGACGGCGAACCGGTGGCGGCGGTGGCGGCGGACGTCGTCGTGGAGGAGCCGGGGGCGGCGGGGGTGGCGTGGGACCGCTCCATGGCGTCCCGGAAACGGGCGTAGCCGGCGAGTTCCGCCACGTCACCTATGGTCTTGTTCCTCGATGCCCAGCTTCCCCATATCGCCGCGCCGACGACGGCGAACAGCGGGATCAGCAACCAGGCCAGCGCTGCCATTCCGGCCTCCCATCCCCAATGAGTCGATCAACAGATTATTCATCTGTGGCATCAACGCTCGTCCTTGGGGGCCGGTTACGCAAATCGGGCGTCCGGCTACACCCTGTCGGCGCGCCCCCTTGCCAGAACGCCCGGGGTGTCAGCAGGCGCCCACCCACTCCTCGGTTCCGTCCGAGAAGGTCTGGTGCTTCCAGATCGGCACCTCGTGCTTGAGGTCGTCGATCAGCTTGCGGCAGGCCTCGAAGGCCTCACCCCGGTGCGGACAGGAGACGGCCACGACGACCGCCAGGTCACCCACCCGCAGGTCGCCGACGCGGTGCACGGCCGCCAGGGCGCGGACCGGAAAGTCGGCGACGACCTTCTCCGCGACGCGGCGCAGCTCCGCCTCGGCGGTCGGGTGGCAGGAGTAGCCCAGGGCGTCGACGTCGGCGCCCCCGTCATGGTTGCGCACGGTGCCGACGAAGAGCGTCGTACCGCCGGCGGCGTCGTCCCCGACGGCGCGGAAGACCTCGTCGACGGAGAGCGGCGTGTCCCTGATCGCGAGGAGCTTGATCGGGTCGGCGGCGGCCTGCTCGCCGGGGTGGTCGTGCGTGTCAGCCATGGTGCCCATGGTGCCGTACGGCGTCGGCATCCCGTAATGGCGATTTCAACCGGTGGACCGGGCCCGCTCTGGGAGGGTCCTACAAGGGCCGCGGCCGGGCCCCGCGGGACCGCTACAGACCCAGGCCGCGCCGCTTCCGCATCTGCCGCACCAGCGCCGCCGTGCCGAGCAGCGCCACCGTCGCGCCGGCCGCTCCCGCCGCCGTCGCGTCCTTGCGGCCGAGCCGGCGGCCGACGACCGTGTGCCGGCCCTCGACCTCCTCCAGGAGCGCGGCGAGGACCGCCTCGTTCGTCCAGGCGGGCCGCCATCCGGCGTCGTGCAGCCGTCCCACGGACACGACCCACGGGTGCATGGTGTACGCGAGGTCGCCCGCCGGGGAGGGGGTGAGCCCGATCCGGTGCAGACGGGCCGCCGCGCCCAGCGCCACCGCCGAGGGCAGCTCCATGCGCCGGATCCCGGAGAGCTCCTCGACCTCCTCCTGCTCAAGCCAGCCGTCGCAGCCGACGGCGAACTCCCCGTCGACCTTCTCCAGGGCCGCGTACTCCAGGGCGCTCACCAGGTCCTCGACGTGGCAGAACTGCCAGGTGGGCCGGGATCCGGCGACGACAAGAAGCCGGGGCGACTCGAAGTAGCGGGTCAGCGCCGTGTCCGTGCCGCCGACGAGGATCGCCGGGCGGACCACGGTCACGTTGAGCCCGGGGTGGGCCCGGGGCGCGCGGCGGCCCAGGCGCTCGATCTCCAGCAGGTCGCCCACGCCGGTGGCCTCGGCCGTCGCGCGGAGCTCGGCGTCCTCGGAGAGCGGGATGTCGTTGTCGGGCAGGGCGCCGTAGACCATGGCGGAGGTGCAGAGCACCACCCGCCGGACCCCGGCCGCCGCGGCGGCCGTGAGCACGGTCTGCGTGCCGCGCACGTTGTAGGCCGTCCGGGCGGCGGGATCGGTCTCCAGGTCGAGATCGACGGCGAGGTGCACGACGACGTCCGCCCCGCGCAGCTTCTCCGCGATGGCCGGATCGCGGACGTCGAGGATCTGCCACCGCGCCTCGGGGACCTCGCCGCGGCGCTCGTCGATGGCGATGACCTGCTTGACCTCCTCCGAGGCGGCGAGGCGCCGGGTCAGCAGGTCACCGACGCCGGAGGCGGCGCCGGTGACCGCGACGACGGGGCCGCGCGCGGCGGACCGGGTGGACGGGTTTCGCGCTCCGCGAACCTGAGGATCTGGGGAACTCACCGGGCGTCTCCAGCGGTTGTCTTCAGTACGTACACGCGTGACGCGTACGGACCAGGTGGCGTCCATCCTGCCGCAGGGCACGGCCCGGCGGAGCACCGAGCCCATATCCGGCCCGGATGTCTACGCTGGTGGTGTGTAGCGGGCAGTCGCCGCCGGCAGGAGGCCGGCGGCCCTACGAGCCGAGGAAACCTGTGAGTGACACCCCATTCGGATTCGGCCTTCCGCCGGAGGAGCCGGAGAACGGCGACGAGGGCAAGAAGAAGGACCCCGCCGGAGGTGGCCAGGGGTCCGGCGGCCAGGGCGGCGGCAGCCCCTTCGGTGCCAACCCGTTCGGCTTCCCCCTGCCCGGCATGGGCGGCCCCGGCGGCGCCGACAACCCCTTCGCCGCGATGTTCGGCTCGCTGAACCCGAACGACCTGGGGGCGGCCTTCCAGCAGCTCGGCCAGATGCTGAGCTACGAGGGCGGTCCCGTGAACTGGGACATGGCCAAGCAGATCGCCCGCCAGGTGGTGGCCCAGGGCACCGCCGACGGCACGAAGGACGCCAGCGTGGGTCCGGCCGAGCGGACGGCCATCGAGGAGGCCGTGCGCCTCGCCGACCTCTGGCTCGACCAGGTCACCTCGCTGCCCTCGGGCGCCGGTACGGCGGTGGCGTGGAGCCGCGCCGAGTGGGTCGAGGCGACCCTGCCCGCGTGGCAGCAGCTGGTGGACCCGGTCGCGGAGCGGGTCGGCACCGCGATGGGCGATGTCCTCCCGGAGGAGATGCAGGCCATGGCCGGCCCGCTGATCGGGATGATGCGTTCCATGGGCGGCGCCATGTTCGGCCAGCAGATCGGGCAGGCCGTGGGCGCGCTCGCCGGTGAGGTCGTCGGGTCGACCGACGCCGGTCTGCCCCTGGGTCCGGCCGGCAAGGCCGCGCTCCTGCCGCTGAACGTGGCGGCCTTCGGCAAGGACCTCGGCGTCCCCGCGGACGAGGTGCGGCTCTACCTGGCACTGCGCGAGGCCGCCCACCAGCGGCTGTTCGCGCACGTGCCGTGGCTGCGGGCGCACCTGTTCGGCGCGGTGGAGAGTTACGCGCGCGGGATCAAGGTCGACACCTCGAAGCTGGAGGAGGCCGTCGGGCAGCTCGACCCGACGCACCCGGAGCAGCTCCAGGAGGCGCTGCAGTCCGGCATGTTCCAGCCGCAGGACACCCCGGAGCAGAAGGCCTCGCTGGCCCGCCTGGAGACGGCGCTCGCGCTGGTCGAGGGCTGGGTGGACGCGGTGGTCCACGAGGCCGCCAAGGCCCGCCTGACCTCGGCGGACGCACTGCGCGAGACGCTGCGGCGGCGCCGGGCGACCGGCGGTCCCGCCGAGCAGATGTTCGCCACGCTGATCGGCCTGGAGCTGCGTCCGCGCCGGCTGCGGGACGCGGCGCGCCTGTGGGCCTCGCTCACCGACGCCCGCGGCGTCGACGGCCGGGACGGCCTGTGGGAGCACCCCGACATGCTGCCGACGGCCTCGGACCTCGACGACCCGGACGGCTTCGTCCACAGCGAGCAGCCCGACTTCTCCGAGCTGGACAAGATGCTGGGCGAGGCCGCCAAGGGTGACACCCCGGAGGACGGGGACGGTCCGGCGTGACCCTGTACGACGACGCGGTCCTCGTCCTGAAGGGGTACGAGGACCAGCCGGAGCTGCGCCAGGTCTACCTGGACCACCTCGCGGCCCATCCGGACGGCATGTACAAGCCCTGCGGGGCCGGTCACCTCACCAGCAGCGCGCTGGTGATCGACCCCTCGCGAGGCCGGGTGCTGCTGACGCTGCACCGGAAGCTGAACATGTGGCTCCAGATGGGTGGCCACTGCGAGGAGGGCGACCGGACGGTCGCGGAGGCGGCGCTGCGGGAGGCGACGGAGGAGTCCGGCATCACGGACCTCACGCTGCTGCCGGGCGGGCCGGTGCGGCTGGACCGGCATCCGATCCCGGCGCCGTGCCACTGGCACCTGGACGTGCAGTACGCGGCCCTGGCCCCGGCCGGCGCGGAGGCCGCGATCAGCGACGAGTCGCTGGACCTGCGCTGGTTCGCCTACGACGAGGTGGCCGGCGTGGCGGACACCTCGGTGGTACGGCTCCTGGAGGGCACGCTGGCGCGGCTCGGGTGACCGGGCGGCTCGAGTGACCGGGCGGCTCGAGTGACCGGGCGGCTCGAGTGACCGGGCGTGCGAGGGGGGCGGTCGCCGTGGCGGCCGCCCCCCGTCCTGTCCAGACGGCTCAGTTCCAGGCGTTGTTCTGGTTCTGGGCCCGGGAGCCGTGCTGTCCCGCGCCGAACTGCGCGGCGACGCCCTGCCCGATGGCCGCGTGCTGCGGGGGCATGACCTCGCTCGGCTGCACGAGGGCGAAGCCCTGGCCGAGGAAACTGAGCTCCCAGCCCTCGCCCGTGCTGCCACGCCTGCGGCGGACGCTGGCGTTGTGCGTCTGCGCCTGCATCTGCACGCGCAGCCCGGTGGACCAGGCGACGATCGCGTCCGCGTCCACACTGACGTACTTCTCGGGCGTGACCTGCATCATCAGCGGCTGCCCCGAGGTCATGAGGGCGACCTTGCCCCGGCCGGAGATGTTGAGCTGGTACTTGCCGGAGCCGGAGATGCCGTACTG
>NZ_JAPSIW010000032.1 GCF_031178505.1 Streptomyces sp.
ACATCGACGAGGAGGAACGGAGCGCCGCCCGTACCCGCGCCGTGCTCCGGTACCTGGAGGAGCTGCCGTACGACCTGGCGGCCGTCCTCGTCACCGGTGACATCACCGACAACGGCACCCCCGCCGAGTACGCCGTCGCCCGCGAACTGCTGCGCTCCCGCCACCCCTTGCTCCTCTGTCCCGGCAACCACGACGACCGCGCCGCGTTCCGCGCCGCGCTGCCCCTGCCCGCTCCGGGCGCCGAGGCCGGCGCGACTCCCGCCGCCGCGCCCCGGGACCCGTACGCGCCCGTGAACCAGGTGCTGCGCGGCGACGGCTTCGTCGTCGCCCTCTGCGACAGCTCCGTCCCCGGCGAGCACCACGGCCTCCTGGAGGACGAGACCCTCACCTGGCTGGACGGCGTCCTCGCCGCCACGCCCCGCGAGACCCCCGTCCTCGTCGCCTTCCACCACCCGCCCGTACCGCTCCACACGCCGTACGTGGACGAGATCCGCCAGTTCGGCGAGGAGCGGCTCGCCGAACTCGCCGGCCGCCACCCCCACCTCACCGCCTTCCTCGCCGGCCACGCCCACACGGCGGCGGCCACCACCTTCGCCGGGCGCCCCCTCCTCGTCGCCCCCGGGGTCCACTCGGCGATCCGCCTCCCCTGGGAGCACCCGGACCCGGCCGACCCGCACCTCCACCTCGGCCTGCCGCCCGCCCTCGCCTTCCACGTCCTCGGCGACGACGGCCGGCTGACCACCCACTACCGGACCGTGCCCGTCTGACGGGTTCTCCCGCTCCTCCCGGCCGGGCGGACGTCCCTGTCGTTTTTCTGCCAGCCCGGACGCCGCCGGTCCACGATCCTGGATCCATGCACACCGACACCGAGCGCTGCGTCCGGGCCGTCCAGTCGAAGGACGCCCGCTTCGACGGCGTCTTCTTCACCGCCGTCCGGACCACCCGCATCTACTGCCGGCCCAGCTGCCCGGTCGTGCCGCCCAAACCCGAGAACATGGAGTTCCACCCGAGCGCCGCCTCCTGCCAGCGCGCCGGCTTCCGGGCCTGCAAACGCTGCCGGCCCGACACCAGCCCCGGCTCCCCGGAGTGGAACGTCCGCGCCGACGCCGTCGCCCGCGCCATGCGGCTCATCCAGGACGGGGTGGTCGACCGGGAGGGCGTCCCCGGCCTCGCCCGCAGACTCGGCTGGTCCACCCGCCAGATCGAGCGCCAGCTCCTGGCCGAACTCGGCGCGGGACCCCTCGCCCTCGCCCGCGCCCAGCGGGCCCAGACGGCCCGCGTGCTCATCGAGACCACCGCCCTGCCCATGGGCGAGATCGCCTTCGCCGCCGGTTTCGCCTCCATCCGCTCCTTCAACGACACCGTGCGCGAGGTTTTCGCCCTCACCCCCGGCGAGCTCCGCGCCCGCGCCGCCCGCCGGCCCGCCGACCCGGGAGGCTCCCCGGGGCCCGCCGGCACCGCGCCGGCGCCCGGCGTCATCAGCCTCCGCCTGCCGTTCCGCGCCCCGCTCGAACCCTCCAACCTCTTCGGCCACCTCGCCGCGACCGCCGTCCCCGGCGTGGAGGAGTGGCGCGACGGCGCCTACCGGCGCACCCTCCGCCTCCCGTACGGACACGGCATCGCCGCCCTGGCCCCGCGCCCCGGCCACATCGCCTGCCGGCTCTCCCTCACCGACCCGCGCGACCTCGCGCACGCCATCAGCCGCTGCCGCCGCCTCCTCGACCTCGACGCCGACCCGGTCGCCGTCGACGACCGGCTCCGCGCCGATCCCCTGCTCGCCCCGCTCGTGGACGCGGCGCCCGGCCGCCGCGTGCCCGGCACCGTCGACCCGGCCGAGTTCGCCGTCCGGGCCGTCCTCGGCCAGCAGGTCTCGACGGCCGCCGCCCGCACCCACGCCGCCCGGCTCGTCACCGCCCACGGCGTCCCCGTGGAGGACCCCGAGGGCGGGCTGACCCACCTCTTCCCGGACCCCGAGGCGCTGGCGGCCCTCGACCCCGAGGCCCTGGCCCTGCCGCGCAGCCGCCGGACCACCCTCCTCACCCTGGTGCGGGCCCTCGCCGACGGCAGCCTTCCGCTCGGACCCGCCGACGACCGCGAGGAGGTCCGCGCCCGGCTCCTCGCCCTGCCCGGCTTCGGCCCCTGGACCACCGAGATCATCGCCATGCGGGCGCTCGGCGACCCCGACGCCTTCCTCGCCGGCGACCTCGGCGTCCGCCGCGCCGCCGCCGGCCTCGGCCTGCCCGACACCCCCGCCGCGCTCACCGCCCGCGCCGCCCACTGGCGACCCTGGCGCGCCTACGCCGTCCAGTACCTCTGGGCCACCGACGACCATCCGATCAACCACCTGCCGGCGTCCCCCGCCACGCCCGAGACACCCGCCTGAGGACCCCGCCATGCCCACCGTGCAGCACACCGTCGTGGACAGCCCCTACGAGCCGCTGACCCTCGTCGCCGTCGACGGCGTCCTCAGCCGCGTCCACATGACCGGCCAGCGCCACCGCCCGCCCGAGGAGACCTTCGGCGAGCCCGACCCGCGCCCCTTCGGCGAGGTGGTCCGCCAGCTCGACGCCTACTTCGCGGGCGACCTCACCGCCTTCGACCTGCCGCTCCACCTGGAAGGCACCCCGTTCCAGCGGCGCGTCTGGAGCGAGCTGCTCCGCATCCCGTACGGGGAGACCCGGACGTACGGCGAACTCGCCGAGGCGCTCGGCACCCCCACCGCCTCCCGGGCCGTCGGCCTCGCCAACGGCAAGAACCCGGTGAGCATCATCGTCCCCTGCCACCGGGTGATCGGCGCGGGCGGCGGCCTCACCGGCTACGGCGGCGGCCTGGACCGCAAGCGCCGTCTCCTCGCCTTCGAATCCGGCACCCTCCCGGCACCGCAGGACGCCCTGTTCTAACGCAGCCGCTCCAGGAGCGCCGGCAGGGCCGTCCCGATCGGCTCGCGGATCACCTCGGCGGCGAGCGGGTCGTACGGGGTGGGCTCGGCGTTCACGACGATCAGCCGGGCCCCGTGCTCGGCCGCCATCCCCGCGAGGGAGGCGGCCGGCTGGACCTGGAGGCTCGTACCGACCGCGAGGAAGACCTCGGCGGCCTTGGCGACGGACACCGCCTGGGCGAGCAGCACCGGATCGAGGCGCTGTCCGAACATCACCGTGGCCGACTTCAGGATCCCGCCGCAGGCCCGGCACGGCGGGTCCGCCTCGCCCGCCCGCACCCGGTCCAGCGCCTCCTCCATGGAGGACCGGGCACGGCAGGCCGTGCACACCACCGACCGGGCCGAACCGTGCAGTTCCAGCACCTTGCGGTCGGGAACCCCCGCCGCCTGATGCAGTCCGTCGACGTTCTGCGTGAGCACCCGCAGCGCGTGGCCGCTCCGCTCGAACGCGGCGATCGCGAGGTGCGCCGCGTTCGGCCGGGCCTTCAGGACCGGCCCGTCCAGCCGCATCCGCCAGGCCCGTCGCCGGATCTCCGGATCGGCCATGTACGGCCCGTACGTCACCAGCCGCTCCGCCCCCGGGTCCTTGCGCCACAGTCCGTCGGGCCCCCGGTAGTCGGGGATGCCCGAGTCCGTGGAGACACCGGCGCCGGTGAGGATCGCGACCATCGTCATACCACCGACCTTAAGAAGGCCCCGCCCCTGCCGCGAGCGGGTTTCCCGGTGCTAGGTTCCCCGCATGGCCAAGGTGAACATCGTGCTCGACGCCGCTCTCGTCGTGGACGTCATGGTTCTTTCGGGCGTCGGCAACCCCCAGGACGCGGTCGAGGCGGTGGTCCGTGACTACGTCGCCCGCGGCCACCGCACCGAGGCCCGTACCGCCACCCGCGACGAGGCCCAGCGCACCGGTGACCTCCTGCCGCCCGAGCCGCCGCAGGGCTGACGCCGCGGACCGGCGCGTACGGCGAGCCGGGGCCGAGGCCCGCGGGGATCAGGCGCTTCCGGCAGGGCGCCCGTCCACCAGTTCCGCCGGGCCGGCGCGTCCGGACTCCAGGACGTCCAGGGCGGCGAGCACGCGCAGGCCCCGGCCGCCCGGCAGATGGGCGGGGATCCCGTCCCGCCCGATCAGCTTCCAGGAGAGCAGCTCGCCCTCCCGGACCCGGACGCGCGCCAGCCGCTCCGCGGACAGCACGCCGCCGTCGTAGACGTACGCCACGATCGGCGGGCGGTCGGTGCCGGGCACCCAGTCGACGGCGAGGAGCGCCCCCGGCTCCACGTCCAGGCCGATCTCCTCCGCCGCCTCCCGGCGCGCCGCCTCCCGGCGCGCCGCCTGCCGGGGCGTCTCCCCGGCGTCGGACTCGATCGTGCCGCCGGGCAGGCTCCAGTGCGGGCGGTAGTCGGGTTCCACGACCAGCACGCGGCCCGCCGCGTCCCGCAGGAGGACCGCCGCGGCGGCCAGGACGCGGGGGAGGCCCGCGAGGTACGTGGCGTAGTCGGTGGTGGTCACCCCGTCAGGGTAGCCAGAAGCGGCCCGCCCCGGCCGGTCTCCGCCAGGCGTCGCCGCCCGAGCGGGATCCCGGTTCGGCCCTCGCCCTCCGGCGGTTCGCCGTCGCGGCGGCCCCGGACCGGGCGGCGCGGTCGGTGGTGCCGGGCGGGCGGCCCCGGCTCGGTCACCGCCTCGCCGACCGGCGTCCGCACCACCTCCCGCGGACCGTGCGGGGCGTGCTGCGGGCCGGTCCCGGGCCCGGGTCCTCCCGCAGCGCCACGCACAGCCCCGGCATCACCGGCACGAACTCCATCGCGCTGAGCGCGGCCGGTCCCGTGCCGACCGGGACGCCGCTCGCCGGCGGCGGGTCCAGGAAGTGCCGGAGCGGCTCCCCGACCCCGTGGAACACCAGGCCGATGCCGAGGCCGGCGCTGAACATCATCGCGATCCACGCGAGGGGCGCGGACTCCGGCTCCGAGCCGTCCGCGCCCTGCCGGATCCGGCCGGGCGCTGTCGAGGACCGCTCGCCGGGCGCGGCCCGGGCGACCGCCGCGACACCGATTCCGCTCACCTTCCGGCCGGGCGCGGGCCGTCCCGCCGACCCGTCGGCCCCGGCTCGATCCCTTCCGTGCTCATGCGGCCCCCTGCGGTCCGAGATATCGCGACATCCGGGGGTGGCACGCCGTCCGGCGGTACGGATAGGGTCGGCGTCGGCGCGACTGCCTGTTCGAAAGCAAGGGATGCAAGGTGACGGACGGAGCAGCAACTCAGGTCGCTCACGTGCTCGTGGCGGCCGACAAGTTCAAGGGCTCGCTCACGGCCGTGCAGGTCGCGGAGCGGGTCACGGCGGGACTGCGGAGGGTCGTCCCCGACCTCGACGTGGTGACCCTGCCCGTGGCGGACGGCGGCGACGGTACGGTCGCGGCGGCGGTCGCGGCGGGCTTCGAGCGCCGTGAGACGACCGTGACCGGCCCCCTCGGCGAGCCCGTCACCGCGGCCTTCGCGCTGCGCGGCACGACCGCCGTGGTCGAGATGGCGGAGGCCTCCGGTCTCCAGCTCCTCCCGTCCGGCGTGTTCGCCCCGCTGACCGCCACCACCTACGGCTCCGGCGAACTTCTCCGCGCCGCCCTCGACGCCGGGGCCACCACCCTCGTCTTCGGTGTCGGCGGCAGCGCCACCACCGACGGCGGCGCCGGCATGCTCGCCGCCCTCGGCGCGCGCTTCCTCGACGCCTCCGGCGAACCGGTCGGACCCGGCGGCGCGCCGCTCGCCGACCTCGCCACCGCCGACCTCTCCGGACTCGACCCCCGCTTCGCCGAGGTCGAACTGATCCTCGCCAGCGACGTCGACAACCCGCTGACCGGACCGAAGGGCGCCCCCGCGGTCTACGGCCCGCAGAAGGGCGCCTCCCCGGAGGACGTCCGCACCCTCGACGCGGCCCTCGCCCACTACGCGACCGTCCTGGAGAAGGCGATCGGCGCCCGGGCGGCCGAGGCCGCCGTCGCCCCCGGCGCCGGCGGCGCGGGCGGCATCGGCTACGGAGCCCTCATCCTCGGCGCGAGCTTCCGCCCCGGTATCGAACTCATGCTGGAGGTCCTCGGCTTCGCGCCCGCCCTGGAGAAGGCCACCCTGGTCATCACCGGCGAGGGCTCGCTCGACGAGCAGACCCTCCACGGCAAGGCCCCGGCGGGCGTCGCTGCGGCGGCCCGGGCCGCCGGCAAGGAGGTCGTCGCGGTCTGCGGACGGCTCGCCCTCGCCCCGGAGGCCCTCGGCGCGGCCGGCATCCGCCGCGCCTACCCCCTCGCGGACCTGGAGCCCGACCCCGCCACCTCCATGGCGAACGCCGGCCCGCTCCTGGAGGACGTGGCGGCGGCGATCGCCCGCGACTTCCTGCTGTAGCGCCCGGCCGGTCCGTACGCGCCGCCCGTTCAGGGGACGGGTACGGACCGGCGGCGCGACCGCTGGGCCGGGGAAGGGAGCGGCGTCCGCCCGCAGGGCAGGGTCCGCGGCGTCCGGTGCCGGGGACTTCCCGGGCCGGCGGGGCCCAGGGGAGCAGGACGGAGGGCCGCCCTCCCGTGCCCCAAGGGCTACGGGGGAGAGCCTGCGGGCCGGGCGCGACTTTCCGGACCGGCCTACGCCTCCGCGTCCTGCGGGTACCAGCGCAGTTCCACCGTGTTGCCGTCCGGGTCCTTGACGTAGACCGACTGCGCCGAGCCGCGGGCGCCCCAGCGCGGGACGGGGCCCTCGACCACGTCGAAGGTGCCGGACTCGATGACCTCCTGCCAGTCCAGCGGGTCCACCACCAGGCAGATGTGGTCCACGTTGGACTCCCCGCGCGGGCGGGAGAACAGATCGATGACCGTGCTGTCGTCGATGCGCACCGACGGGAACGGCACCGTGCCGGCCCGCCATTCCGCCACCCGCTCGGGTGCGAGGCCCAGGGGCCCGGTGTAGAACGCGAGCGAACGCTCGACGTCGGTCACATTGAGCACCAGATGGTCGAAGGCCTTGACGCGCATGGGCATTTCACCTCGGGACTGGATCACGGCAGGACTTGGTGATCATGGTCACCGCGCGCCCGGCGGTCAAGGGCCGGCTCCGCGCGGCGGCCCGTTCAGCCCTGCGCCGTCAGCCGGAACGCGTCCAGCGCCAGCGTCATCTCCGTCAGGTCCCGCGGCCGGGACAGCGACCTCGACGTCAGCTGCTCCAGGCGCCGCAGGCGGTTGAAGACCGTGTTCCGGTGGCAGTACAGACGCCCCGCCGCCCGCCCCGCCGACCCCTCGCAGTCCAGCCACGCGTCCAGCGTCTCCAGGAGCACCGCCCGGTCGGCCGGGTCCAGTTCGAGCAGCCCGCCCAGCACCTCCGCGACCAGCAGCTGCGCCATCTCCGGCTGGCCCACCACCAGCGCCCCCGCCATCCGGCGGTCCAGGCGGACCACCTCGCGGCTGCCGGGCGGACAGCTCCGCAGGGCCAGTTCGGCCAGCCGCCGGGCCCGGCCGAGCTCGGCCAGCCCGTCCACCACCGGGCTGATCCCGCCCGGCCCCGGGCACCGCCCGTCGAGCAGCTCCGACAGCGCGTCCAGCCCCGTGCCGTCCGTGAACGCCACCACGCCCAGCTCGCAGTCGGCCCGCATCCGCCACAGGAACCGCACCCCGTCCCCCTGCACCTGCCGGTGGAACGGCTCCCGCTCCTCCCGCCGGTCGTAGCGCAGCACCACGACCGCGTACCGCCCCTGCTCCGGCAGGTCCAGGCCGGCCGCCGCCCGTGAGACCACCTCCGGGGAACGCTGGCCCTGCAGCAGGGCGTCCAGGAGCGCCTGCAACTGCTCGTCGGTACGCCGCCGCAGCTCCGCCTCGGTCGCCCGGTACGCCTCCGACGCGGTGTCCGCCTGCGCGTCCACCGCCGACCACACCGTCGTCGCCGACTGCATCAGCGCCGCGAGCCGCGCCGCGTCCGCGCCCGCGCCCTCGATCAGCGCGTCCCACACCAGATGGCCGGCGTGCCGGTAGGCGTGCACCACCAGCTCCAGCGGCATGCCCTGCTCGGCCCGCCGGCGGCCCATCTCCTCCGCGTGCTCCAGGTCGCGCCGGGGCGAGTTCCGCGGCGCCGAGATCATCTCGATCCCGATCCGCATCGCCTCGTGCGCCTCCTGCCAGTGCCGGTCGTAGGGGAGGATCCGCCCGTAGGCGGGCTCGTACGCGTGCAGCTCCCTCAGATGCTCGTCCACCAGTTCAGGCACCCGCTCCAGAAGCTCCGTGCACGCCTGCGCGAGCACCTTCCAGTCGTCGCCGGTCCGCCGTCTGCGCCGTCCCATGCCCGGAGGATGCCACCGTCCCGGCCCTCCCCGCACGCCCCTGACGCGCAGCGTTGTGCCGGTGCACAGCGCGTCGGCCCGCCCGCTGGTCACCGGCAGCGTTTCGGCCGCCGGACGTGGACGGGCGGTCCGGGCCGGTGCTGGGGTGAGCGCCACCGAAGCGGCCGGGAATCGCCCAGCGACAGGACGGCCGGGGAAAGGGGAACCATGCAAGGCACCGAACCCGCCCTTCAGGTCACGGACCTCACGGCGGGATACGGACCCGTGCACGCGCTGCGCCGGGTGTCGCTGACCGTGCCCGCCGGGGCCGTCGTCACGGTCCTCGGCGGCAACGGGGCCGGGAAGTCCACGCTGCTGCGGGCGGTCTCGCGCACCCTGCGGTTCCACGGCGGCGCCGTGGTCTCCGGCACGGTGAGCTGCGGGGGCCGCCCGCTCGACGGGCTCCCGCCCGACCGGGTGGTCGCCGCGGGCGTCTCCCAGGTGCCCGAGGGCCGTCAGGTCTTCGCCCGGATGACGGTCGAGGACAATCTGCGGGCCGGTGCGCTCGGCCGCCGCGCCGACCGGGCCGCGCGGGCCGCGGCCCTGCGGCGGGTCCACGCCCTCTTCCCCGTCCTCGCCGACCGCGCCCGGCAGCCGGCCGGACTGCTCTCCGGCGGCGAGCAGCAGATGCTCGCGGTCGGCCGCGCGCTCATGGCCCGGCCGGAGCTGCTGCTGCTCGACGAGCCGTCGCTCGGGCTGGCCCCGCTGATGGCCGCCCGGATCGCGGACGCGATCCGGGAGATCAACGGCCAGGGCACGGCGGTCCTCCTGGTCGAACAGAACGCGGCCCTCGCCCTGCGGCTGGCCTCCCGTGCCTACGTCCTGGAGGTCGGCGAGGTCACCCTCGCGGGGCCGGCCGCCGAACTCGCCGCGTCCGACGAGGTCCGCCGCCGCTACCTGGGCGTGGTCGACGAGGACGCCGCCGCCGACGCGGCCCGCGCCCGCACCGAGCACCCGGCGCTGTCCCGCTGGGACCCCGCCGCCCCAGGCCCCCGCCCCCGCGACCGCCGCCAGGAGACCCGATGAGCACCACCCCACCGCCGGCCCCCGACCACGAGGACCCCGCTCGGGCCCCCGGCCACGAGAGCCCCGGTCACCAGGACCCCGCTCAGCCCCCCGGCCCTCAGGCCTCCGGCGTCCCCGCCCTCGTCGTCGAGGGCGTCACCGTCCGCTTCGCCGGACTCACCGCCCTCGACGGCGTCGGCTTCACCGTCCGCCCCGGCACCGTCCACGCCCTCATCGGCCCCAACGGCGCCGGCAAGTCCACCTGTTTCAACGTGCTGTCCGGCGTCTACCGGGCCACCGCCGGTTCCGTCCGGCTGGGCCCGCACGAGCTGACCGGCCTGCCCCCGCACCGCATCGCCGGCCTCGGCGTGGGCCGGATCTTCCAGAACCTGGCCCTGCCGCCACGGGCCACCGTCGAGGACAGCCTGATGCTCGGCCGCCACCGCCTCACCCGCACCGGCTTCCTCGCCGCCGGGCTCCGCCTGCCCTCCGCCGTCCGGGAGGAGGCCCGGCACCGCGCCCGGGTCCGCGAGATCGCCGCCTTCGTCGGCCTGGCCGGCCGGCTGGACCGGCCCGCCGGCTCGCTCCCGTACGGACAGCAGAAACTCGCCGAACTCGCCCGCGCGCTCTGCATGGAACCGAAGCTGCTGCTCCTGGACGAACCCGTCGCCGGCATGACCGCCGACGAACGCCTCCGTACCGCCGCCGTCATCGCCGGCGTCCGCGACAGCCTCGGCATCTCGGTGCTGCTCGTGGAGCACGACATGGGTCTGGTGATGCGGCTCGCCGACTCCGTCACCGTCCTCGACTTCGGCCGTCGCATCGCCGACGGGTCCCCCGCCGACGTCCAGAACGACCCGGCGGTCGTCCGCGCCTACCTCGGAGAGGAGACCGCCGCGTGAGCACCTTCGCCGAATTCCTGATCAACGGCGTCTCGCTGGGCTCGATCTACGCCCTCATCGCCCTCGGCTTCGTGGTCATCTTCCGTGCCACCGAGGTCGTCAACTTCGCCCACGCCTCGCTGCTCCTGGCGGGCGGCTACGTCACCGCCGTCCTCCACGACAACCTCGGCTTCTGGTTCGCGCTCCTCGCCGGCGTCGCGGGCGCGGCCCTCGTCGGCGCGGCCGTCGAGTTCCTCGTCATGCGCCGGCACCGGGGCGGCGACCACAGCGTCCTCGCCATCGTCACGATCGGCGTCGACATCCTCCTCGCCACCGAGCTCACCCGCCGGATCGGCACCGACATCCTCGCCCTCGGCGACCCCTGGGGCGACGGCGTCGTCACCTTCGGGCCGGTCACCGTCGCCCAGACCCGCATCGCCGCGCTCCTCGCCGCCGCCCTGCTCATCACCGCCTTCCTCCTCGCCTTCCGCTACACCTCCTGGGGCGTCGCCATGCGGGCCGCCGCCGAGAACCAGGAGACCGCCGCCCTCATGGGCATCCGCCTCGGCCGGGTCTCGCTCGGCGCCTGGGCCGTCGCCGGGGCGCTCGCCGCCGTCGCCGCCCTCTTCCTCACCGTCTTCCCCACCCCCGGCCTGGAGCGGGGCACCGCGCTCGCCGCCCTCAAGGCCTTCCCCGCCGCCATCCTCGGCGGCCTCGACTCCACCACCGGCGCGCTCGTCGGCGGCCTCCTCGTCGGCGTCACCGAGTCCCTCGCCACCGGCTACCAGAGCGACCTGGCCTTCCTCGGCCGCGGCATCGGCGACCTCGCCCCGTACCTCGTGATGGTCGTGGTGCTGCTGATCCGCCCCGCCGGACTCCTCGGCACGAAGGAGCTCGCCCGTGTCTGACCGCCTCCGAAACCTCCCGGCGAAGGTGTATGCGGGGGCCGCCGCCGTCCTCGTCCTCCTCGCCCTGCCCTTCTACCTGGACCGGTTCTGGCTCCAGGCCGGACTCTTCGCCATGGCCGCCGCCCTCGGGGCCGTCGGCATCAACCTGCTCACCGGCGCCACCGGCCAGCTCTCCATGGGCCACGCCTTCTTCCTCGCCGTCGGCGCCTACGGCTACTGCGCCCTCGCCGGGGACGGCGCCGACGGCCTCGCCGGCCTCGGCCTGCCCGGCTGGCTCGCCGCCGTTCTCGCCGTCGCCCTCGCGGGCGTCGCCGGCGGCCTCTTCAGCCCCATCGCCGGCCGGCTGCACGGCGCCTACCTGGGCATCGCGACCCTCGCCCTGATCTTCATCGGACAGCACGTCCTCTTCAACGCCCACGACCTCACCGGCGGCTACAACGGCCGGGCCGTCCCCCCGCTGTCCCTCTTCGGCCTCACCTTCGACGACACCGAGCTCCTCGTCGCCCAGATCCCGTTCGGCGCGGTCGAGAAGCTCTGGTACCTCGGACTCGCCCTGCTCCTCGGCGGCGTCCTCTTCGCCCGCGGCGTGCTCCGCGGCCGCCCCGGGCGCGCCATGAACGCCATTCGCGACCACCGGATCGCCGCCGGCGTCCTCGGCATCCCCGTCGCCCGCCACCGCGCCGCCGTCTTCGTCCTCTCCTCCATGTACGCGGGCCTCGCAGGCGTCCTGCTCGCCCTCGTCTTCCAGCGCACCGTGCCCGAGTACTTCGGCATGGCGCTCTCCCTCGAATACCTGGCCATGATCGTCATCGGCGGTCTCGGGTCGGTCGCCGGCGCGGTCGCCGGAGGCGTCTTCGTCTCCCTGCTGCCGCAGCTCCTCAACCGGTACAGCGACGCCCTCCCCCTGGTCTCCGCCCCCGGGACGGGCGGGATCGCACCCGGGGAGGCCGCCCGCTATCTCTACGGCGCCGCCGTCGTCGCGGTGGTGCTCTTTCTGCCCGGGGGCCTGGTCCGGCTCGCCGCCCGGAAGTCCACCGAACCCTCAGGGGAGGCACGATGAACCTCGGACGACCGGCTGTGCGCGGCCTGACCGCGGCGCTCACCGCACTGATCGCCCTCACCGCCGCGAGCGGCTGCAGCTCCAAGGCGAAGACCGACGACGGGAAACGGACCGGCGCGGGAGGGGTGAGGACCGGCGAGGGTGTCACCGACACCACCATCACGGTCGGCGCGCTCACCGACATGACCGGTGTGTACGCCACTCTCGGCAAGAGCGTCACCCAGGCCCAGCAGCTGTACGTGAAGCAGGTCAACGCCTCCGGCGGCATCTGCGGCCGGCAGCTGGAGCTCGCCGTCCGCGACCACGGCTACGACCCGCAGAAGGCCCTCGCCGCCTACACCGAACTGGAGCCGAAGGTCGCCGGCTACGCCCAGTTCATCGGCTCGCCCTTCGTCGCCGCCGTCAAGCCGCGCGTCGACACCATGGACCGCGCCGTCATCCTGCCGCAGGCCTGGTCGGCCTCGCTGCTGGGCTCGCCGTCCATCCGCACCATCGGTGCCACCTACGACGTCGAGACGATCAACGCCGTCGACTTCCTGGTCACCGAGAAGGGCCTGAAGGCGGGGGACCGGCTCGGGCACGTCTACTTCGAGGGCGACTACGGCGAGAACGCCCTCAAGGGCGCCAAGTTCGCCGCGGGGAAGGCCGGTCTCACCGTCGTCGAACAGAAGATCAAGCCCACCGACAACGACATGTCGGCGCAGGTCGCGGCGCTCAAGCAGGCCGGGGTGAAGGCCGTCGTCATCAGCGCCGGACCCCGCCAGGCCGCCTCTCTCGTCGGCGTCGCCGCCGCGACCGGGCTGCGCGTCCCGGTCGTCGGCAACAACTCCGCCTTCGCCCCCCAGCTCCTCGGCACCCAGGCCGGGCCCGCCCTGCGGTCGATGTACTGGTTCGCCTCGCCGAGCCTGCCCATCGGCGCCGACACCCCGGCCGCGAGGAAGCTCGCCGCCGACTACCGGGCCGCCCACCCCAAGGAGGGGCTCGACAACGGCGTGGTCGCCGGCTGGACCGCCGCGAGCGTCTTCGGCGAGGCCCTGAAGAAGGCCTGCGCGGCGAAGGACCTGACCCGGGACGGCATCGGGAAGGCCCTGCTGACCCTGAAGGACCACGACGCCGGATTCGGCATCGAGCACGACTTCACCGACCCCAAGGCCCCGTCCTCCCGGGAGTCCGTGATCATCCAGCCCGACCCGGCCGTGCCCGGCGGCATGCGCGCCGTCCGGCAGCCCTTCGTCTCCGAGGCCGCCCGCGCCTACACCCCCTGACCGCCCCTCAGACCCCCTGGTCCGCGAAGCCCGTCCGCCAGGACGGGCGTTCCGGCGTCCACCCGAGCTCCCGCGCCCGGTCGTTCCGGGCACCCCGGGCCCAGGGCGCCCGGCCCCCGGACCGCTCCGGCGCCGGCACTCCGAGCGCCCCCGCCAGGACCGGCACCCAGTCGTGCCCGGCGGCCGGCTCGTCGTCGACCACGTTGTACGCCCCCGGGGGCCATGCCAGCGCCCGGACGGCCGCCCCGGCGGCGTCGGCCACGTGCAGGAAGGACGTCACCGACCCGTCGGCCGCCGTACCGCCCAGGAACCGGGCCTCCCGGTCCCCGGCGAGCGCCGCCGCGACCGCGCCGCCCGGCGCGTACCAGGTGCCGGGCCCGTACAGCACCCCGTAACGCAGCACGACCGCCTCCGGGACCTCGGCGACGGCCGACTCGAGGGCCCGCACCCCGGCGACGACCCGGGCACGGGGCAGCTCCTCCGTCGGGTCCAGCGGCACCGATTCGTCGGCGGGGCCCTCGCCCGGCGCGTACGCCCAGGCGATCGACTGGGCCACGATCCGGCGCACCCCGGCCGCGAGCGCCGCGTCCACCAGATTCCGCGTGCCCTCGATCCGTATCCGGTTGTTGGCGGCCCCGTCCGCCCCGGCCAGGCCGGTCAGCTGATGCACCACCACGTCCGGTGCCGCCCGGGCGACCGCCCGCCGGACCGCCGCCGCGTCCAGGACGTCCACCGGCGTCGCCCCGCGCCGGGCCACCGGCACGACCTCGTGACCCGCTGCCTCCAGCCGGGGCACGAGCACGCGCCCCACGGCGCCCGTGGCGCCCGCGACCAAGATCCTCATGGGGCCCAGCCTAAGGATCGTCATCTCCCGGTAACAACGCGGTGTGATCCTCGGGGGCATGAACACGACGATCGAGGAGAACCGCTCCCACCCGCACCTCCCGGGCCTGCTGGCCGCCTACCACCTGGCCGGTGAGGCGGAGAAGGGCACTCCCGTCACCACGGTCACCGGGCTGCCGCCCGTCTACCGAGCGGAGGCCGAGGACCCGGCGGCCGCCTTCGCGGCGGACACGGTCCTGCTCGCCACCCCGGCCGGCGACGACGCCCCCGGCGGCTGCGTCGTCCTCAAGGCCCCCAGGGACGGCCGGCCGCCCGAGATCAAACGGCTCTGGGTCGCCCCGGCCGCCCGCCGCAAAGGTCTCGCCCGGGCCCTGATGGACGAGGCGCTGCGCCGGGCCGCCGCCTCCGGCGCCTCGGCCGTCCGCCTCACCGTCTGGGACCGGCGGAAGGAACCGCTCGCCCTGTACGAGGCCCTCGGCTTCACGACCGTCCCCTCCTGGGACCCCCGGCCGGGCCTGATCTGCCTGGAGAAGCGGCTCGTGCCGGACGACCGGATCGAGCGGCTCGCCCCGGACGGGGTCCGGGCCCGCACCGCCGGTCTCGCCGCGCTCCTCGTGGACGCCGTCGACGGCGGCGCCTCCGTCGGGTTCCTGGCGCCCCTGGACCCCGCCGAGGCGGCCGCCTGGTGGTCCCGCGCCGCCGAGGAGACGGCCGGGGGCGTACGGGACGTCTGGGCGGCCCACGACGGGGACGGGCGACTGACCGGCGCCGTCACCCTCGCCCGTACCACCACCGCCAACGGCCGGCACCGGGGCGAGATCGCCCGGCTCCTGGTCCACCGCGCCGCACGCGGCCGGGGCCTCGGACGCCGTCTGCTGGCCGCCGCGGAGGCACACGCCGCCGCCACCGGCCTCACCCTGCTGGTTCTGGACACCCAGACCGGCAGCCCCGCCGAACGGCTCTACCGCAGCGCGGGCTGGACGGAGACCGGCACGATCCCCGACTACGCCGCCGACCCCGCCGGGGGCCTGCGCCCCACCACCCTCTTCCACAAGCGGCTGCCCTGACGGACCCGGCACGCGGAAGGGCCCCGGGAGGCTTCTCGCCTCCCGGGGCCCTTCGTCACGCCTGTGCCGCGCTACGGCAGCTGTGCGGCCTCCGCCTGCCGCGCCTCCCGGCTCTCACGCCGGTTGTCGCGGAAGGTGTTCACCCTGCGGGCCGTCGCGAAGAGGGGGATCACGGCGCCCAGCACCACCTGGAGGGCGCAGCCGGCCTGCAGCAGGAACGCCCCGCCGGGGGCGTCGAACGCCCAGGCGGCCAGGAGCGCCATGGCGCCCACGATCCAGCTGAGCATCGCCACCGCGAGGACGCCCCGCGGCTTCGGGTACTCGACCCGGCTCACCATCAGCCACGCCGTGCCGATGATCGCCAGCAGGGTCGGGATGAACGGCAGCTCGAGCAGCACGATGGAGACCACCGTCAGCGCGCCGAAGGGGCTCGGCATGCCCTGGAACATGCCGTCCTTCATCGTCACGCACGAGAACCGCGCGAGCCGGAGCACGACCGCCAGCAGCACCACGATCGCGGCCACCGCCGAGACCTTCTGGTGCGCGTCGTCCGCGACCATGCCGTACACGAGCACGAAGTACGCCGGGGCCAGACCGAAGCTGATCAGGTCCGACAGGTTGTCGAGCTCGGCGCCCATCGGCGAACTGCGCAGCTTGCGTGCCACGAGCCCGTCGAAGAGGTCGAACACCGCCGCGCAGAGCATCAGGATCACGGCGGTCGCGGCGGAGTGCCGTGCCATGCCGGTCTCGACACCGCTGCCGGTGAGGTGCGGGATCAGGATGCCGGTCGTCGTGAAGTAGACCGCCATGAAGCCGCAGGTGGCGTTACCGAGCGTGAGGGCGTCCGCTATGGACAGCCTCAGCGACAACGGCATCTCCTCGGCCTCTTCGGCCTCCGCCGCCTCGGCGTCGGCCACCCACTCGGCGGCGCGTGTGTCGGGATCAATCACGGTCAATGCGAGTCACCCCCGCGGTCGTGGTCTGACCGACCTCGACGGCGACCTCGACACCCTCCGGGAGGTAGATGTCGACCCGCGAGCCGAAGCGGATCAGACCGATCCGGTCACCCTGCTCGACCTTCGTCCCCTGCGGGACGTACGGCACGATGCGCCGGGCCACGGCTCCCGCGATCTGCACCATCTCGATGTCGCCGAGCTCGGTGTCGAAGTGCCAGACAACGCGCTCGTTGTTCTCGCTCTCCTTGTTGAACGCCGGCACGAAACCGCCGGGGACGTGCTCCACGGACGTCACCGTGCCGGACAGCGGCGCGCGGTTGACATGGACGTTCAGCGGGCTCATGAAGATGGCGACCCGGGTCCGTCCGTCCTTCCACGGCATGATGCTCTGCACCACACCGTCGGCGGGGGAGATGACCCTGCCCTGCGCGATCTCGCGCTCGGGGTCGCGGAAGAACCACAGCATGCCGGCCGCGAGAGCGGTGGTCGGCACGGCGATGGCCGCGGCACGCCTCGACTTGCGCGCGCGCACGAGGCTGAGCGCCGCGGTGGCGACGGTCGGCAGGAGCCACGGCGATGCTCCGCGCGCGAGGCGTACGCCCTTGAGGCTGTCGCGGTGTGCAGAGGTTTGGCTGTGGGGCATGGATGACCTTCGTAGCGGATGATGCCGCGCGGGCAACGGGGGACGGCGGCTTTCCGGCGATGCTATCGGTTGCGGGGCGCAACTGGGCAAGCCAGGAACAGAGTCGGCGGCCGGAAGACGAACACAGGGTGTGATCTTCTTCGCGGCCGAACCGACTCAAAAGCGACATTCAGCCCTGGAACCGGTACTCCTCGAGGAGCCGACGACCAATGATCATTTTCTGGATCTCGGCGGTACCTTCACCGATGAGCAGCATCGGCGCCTCGCGGTAGAGGCGCTCGATCTCGTACTCCTTCGAGAAGCCGTAACCGCCGTGAATGCGGAAGGCGTCCTCCACGACCTCTTTGCAGTACTCGGAGGCGAGGTACTTCGCCATCCCTGCCTCGAGGTCGTTTCGCTCCCCGGAGTCCTTTTTGCGAGCTGCGTTCACCATCATGGCATGCGCGGCCTCGACCTTGGTAGCCATTTCGGCCAGTTTGAACTGGATCGCCTGGTGCTGCGCGATGGGCTTGCCGAAGGTCTGGCGCTGCTGTGCGTACTGAACGCCCAGCTCGAACGCACGCTGAGCGACGCCACAGCCACGCGCCGCCACATTCACGCGGCCGACCTCGACCCCGTCCATCATCTGATAGAAGCCCCGGCCGGTGACCCCGCCCAGTACACGATTGGCCGGAATACGCAGCCCATCCATGATGAGCTCGGTGGTGTCGACCCCCTTGTACCCCATCTTGTCGATCTTCCCGGGGATGGTCAGGCCCGGGCGGACCTCGCCGAAGCCCGGCTCCTTCTCGACGAGGAAGGTCGTCATCGACTTGTGGGGTGCGGTGCCCTCCGGGTGTCCTTCGTCACTCCGGACCAGAACGGCGACCAGCGTGGACGTACCGCCGTTCGTCAGCCACATCTTCTGACCGTTCAGGACGTACTCGTCGCCGTCCTTGACCGCCTTCGACGTGATGGCCGACACGTCCGAACCGAGCCCCGGCTCCGACATCGAGAACGCGCCCCGCACCTCGCCGGCCGCCATCCGCGGAAGGAAGTGGTCCTTCTGCTCCTGGGTGCCGTGCTGCTTCAGCATGTACGCGACGATGAAGTGGGTGTTGATGATGCCGGAGACCGACATCCAGCCGCGGGCGATCTCCTCCACGCACAGCGCGTAGGTGAGCAGCGACTCGCCGAGGCCCCCGTACTCCTCGGGGATCATCAGACCGAAGACGCCGAGCTCCTTGAGCCCGTCGACGATCTGCTGCGGGTACTCGTCGCGGTGCTCAAGCTCCGTCGCGACCGGGATGATCTCCTTGTCGACGAAGTCCCGGACGGTGGAGAGGATCTCCTGCTGCACGTCGGTCAGACCGTGGGTCTGGGCGAGTCGCGCCATGACTTACTTCCCCTGTTCCTTGAGCTCGGGGCGGCCGGGCTGCTCGCCGCCGCGCGCGTCGATGTACTCGGCGGTCGGAACCATGACCTTGCGGCGGAAGACGCACACCAGGGTGCCGTCCTGCTTGTAGCCCTTGGTCTCCACGTACACGATCCCGCGGTCGGACTTGGACCTCGAGGGCGTCTTGTCCAGGACCGTGGTCTCGCCGTAGATGGTGTCGCCGTGGAAGGTCGGCGCCACGTGACGCAGCGACTCGATCTCCAGGTTGGCGATGGCCTTGCCCGAGACGTCCGGCACGGACATGCCGAGCAGCAGCGAGTAGACGTAGTTGCCGACGACGACGTTCCGCTTGAAGTCGGTCGTGTTCTCCGCGTAGTTCACGTCCATGTGCAGCGGATGGTGGTTCATCGTCAACAGGCAGAAGAGATGATCGTCGTACTCGGTGACCGTCTTCCCCGGCCAGTGCTTGTAGACCGCACCGACCTCGAACTCCTCATAGGTACGTCCGAACTGCATGGGGCTCAGGCCTCCGGGATCTCGAACTTGCTGGTGCGCTGCATGCCGGCGGCGCGGCCCTTGCCGGAGATGACCAGGGCCATCTTGCGGGAGGCCTCGTCGATCATCTCGTCGCCGAGCATCGCGGAGCCCTTCTTGCCGCCCGCCTCGGAGGTGTAGTAGTCGTACGCGTCGAGGATCAGCTCGGCGTGGTCGTAGTCCTCCTGGGAGGGCGAGAAGATCTCGTTCGCGGCGGCGACCTGGTCCGGGTGGAGCACCCACTTGCCGTCGAAGCCCAGGGCGGCGGCACGCTGGGCCACGGCCCGGTAGCCCTCCTGGTTGCGGATCTGGAGGTAGGGGCCGTCGATCGCCTGGAGGTTGTTGGCCCGGGCGGCCATCAGGATGCTCATCAGGATGTGGTGGTAGGCGTCCGCCGGGTAGCCGGGCGGCTGCTCGCCGACGACCAGGGACTTCATGTTGATGGAGGCCATGAAGTCGGCCGGGCCGAAGATGATCGTCTCCACCCGCTGCGAGGCCTGGGCGATCGCGTTGACGTTGACGAGGCCCTGGGCGTTCTCGATCTGCGCCTCGATGCCGATCTTGCCGACCTCGAAGCCCATCGTCTTCTCGATCTGGGTGAGCAGCAGGTCGAGCGCCACGATCTGCTGGGCGTCCTGGACCTTCGGCAGCATGATGCAGTCGAGGTTCTGGCCGGCGCCCTCGACGACGGTCACCACGTCGCGGTACGTCCAGTGGGTCGTCCAGTCGTTGACCCGGACCACCCGCGTCTTGCCGGTCCAGTCGCCCTCGTTGAGGAACTTCACGATGGTGTGGCGCGCCTCGGGCTTGGCCAGCGGGGCGCAGGCGTCCTCCAGGTCCAGGAAGACCTGGTCGGCGGCCAGGCCCTGGGCCTTCTCCAGGAAGCGCGGGTTGGAGCCGGGGACCGCGAGACAGGAACGGCGGGGGCGCAGCCGGTTCACGGGGGAGAGACTGCTGGTCATGCGGGGACCTCCAGGGGATCGAGCTTGTTCGCTTTCCGGATCTCGTCGACGATACGGCCGATGATCTCCGTGATGCCGAAGTCCTTCGGCGTGAAGACGGCGGCCACACCCGCCCGCTTCAGGTCGTCGGCGTCGCTGTTGGGGATGATGCCGCCGACGATGACCGGGATGTCCGGGGCGCCGGCCTCCCGGAGCCGGTCGAGGACGTCCGGGACCAGCTCGGCGTGCGAACCGGACAGGATCGAGAGCCCGACGCAGTGCACGTCCTCCGCCAGGGCGGCGCTCACGATCTGCTCGGGGGTCAGCCGGATCCCCTGGTAGACCACCTCGAAGCCGGCGTCCCGCGCGCGCACCGCGATCTGCTCGGCCCCGTTGGAGTGCCCGTCGAGCCCCGGCTTGCCGACGAGCAGCCGCAGCCGTCCGGCCCCGAGCTCCCCGGCGGTCCGCGCCACCTTCTCGCGCACCAGGGCCAGCGGGGTGCCCTCCTCGGCCGTCACCGCGACCGGGGCGGAGGAGACGCCGGTGGGTGCCCGGTACTCGCCGAAGACCTCGCGCAGGGCCCCGGCCCACTCGCCGGTGGTCACCCCGGCGCGGGCGCACTCCAGGGTGGCCTCCATGAGGTTCTCGGTGCCCCGCGCCGCCTCCTTCAGGCGCTCCAGCGCCTTGCAGGGCCGAGGGTGGTTGAACGGCGGCTGGTAGCGGTTGTCGCGCCACTCCCCGAGGGAGGCGACGACCCGGGCCTCGACCGCCGGGTCGACCGTCATGATCGCCGTGTCCAGGTCGGCGGTGAGCGGGTTGGGCTCCGTCGACCGGAAGATGTTCACGCCGACGATCTTCTCCTCGCCGGCCTCGATCCGCGCCCGCCGCTCGGCGTGCGAGGAGACCAGCTGCGACTTGAGGTAGCCGGACTCGACGGCCGCCATCGCGCCGCCCATCTCCTGGATCCGGTCGATCTCGGCCATGCACTCCTCGACCAGGGAGTCCACCTTGGCCTCGATGACGTGCGAGCCGGCGAAGATGTCGTCGTACTCCAGCAGGTCGGACTCGTGGGCGAGCACCTGCTGGATGCGCAGCGACCACTGCTGGTCCCAGGGCCGGGGGAGGCCCAGGGCCTCGTTCCAGGCCGGGAGCTGCACGGCGCGGGCGCGGGCGTCCTTGGAGAGGGTGACGGCCAGCATCTCCAGGACGATCCGCTGGACGTTGTTCTCCGGCTGCGCCTCGGTCAGGCCGAGGGAGTTCACCTGGACGCCGTAGCGGAACCGGCGCTGCTTGGGGTCCTCGATGCCGTACCGCTCGCGGGTGATGCGGTCCCAGATGCGGCCGAAGGCGCGCATCTTGCACATCTCCTCGATGAACCGGACACCCGCGTTGACGAAGAACGAGATGCGGGCGACGACGTCGCCCTTGCGCTCCTCGGGGATCTGGCCGGAGGCGAAGACCGCGTCGAGCACGGCGATCGCGGTGGACATCGCGTAGGCGATCTCCTGGACCGGCGTGGCCCCCGCCTCCTGCAGGTGGTAGCTGCAGATGTTGATCGGGTTCCACTTGGGGATGTGGTTGACCGTGTACACGATCATGTCCGTCGTCAGGCGGAGCGAGGGTCCCGGCGGGAAGACGTGCGTCCCCCGGGACAGGTACTCCTTGACGATGTCGTTCTGGGTGGTGCCCTGGAGCCTGGTGATGTCCGCACCCTGCTCCTCGGCGACCACCTGATAGAGCGCCAGCAGCCACATGGCGGTGGCGTTGATGGTCATCGAGGTGTTCATCTGCTCCAGGGGGATGTCCTGGAACAGCCGGCGCATGTCACCGAGGTGCGAGACGGGGACGCCGACCCGGCCGACCTCGCCGCGGGCGAGGATGTGGTCGGGGTCGTAGCCCGTCTGCGTCGGCAGGTCGAAGGCGACCGACAGTCCGGTCTGGCCCTTCTCCAGGTTGCGCCGGTACAGCTCGTTGGACGCCTCGGCGGTCGAGTGACCGGCGTACGTCCGCATGAGCCACGGCCGGTCCTTCTGGCGCTCAGTCATCTACGTGACCTCAGATGTTCCGGAAGCGGTTGATGGCGTCGATGTGCTGGGCCCGCAGTTCCTCGTTCCGCACGCCGAGGCCCTCCTCCGGGGCGAGCGCGAGGACGCCGACCTTGCCCTGGTGCAGGTTGCGGTGCACGTCGTAGGCGGCCTGGCCGGTCTCCTCCAGGGAGTAGACCTTGGAGAGGGTGGGGTGGATCTTGCCCTTGGCGATCAGGCGGTTGGCCTCCCA
>NZ_JAPSIW010000448.1 GCF_031178505.1 Streptomyces sp.
CGCGAGCGTGCCGACCGGCTGACGGCCCTCTTCGCCGCCGCCCGGCCCGGCGCCGTGGTGATCGTGACCCAGGTGTGGGCGATGGAGTGGGTCTCCCTCGCCGACACCAAGGGCCTCGTCGTCATCGGCATGAGCCACGAGTCGTACGCCGCGAGCGCCGCCTCCTCCCGGCTCGCCCGGGTGAAGCGCTTCTACAAGGACGTCGACCGGCTCCTCGTCCTCACGCCCGGCGACGCGGACCAGTGGATCCGGGCCGGCATGGACAACGTCGGCCACATGCCGAACGCCCTGCCCTTCATGCCCGAGAACCCGGTCCCGCGCACCGGGAAGGTCGTCGCCTCCATCGGACGCCTCTCGCACGAGAAGGGCGTCGACATGCTGCTCGACAGCTGGGCCGAGGTCGCCGACCGCCACCCCGACTGGAAGCTGCGGATCTACGGCGCCGGCGACGAGGAGCAGGCGCTGCGCGCCCGGACGACCAGCCTCGGGCTCGACGGGTCCGTGGAGTGGATGGGCCGCACCAACGACGTGCTCGGCGCGCTCTCCGAGGCCTCGGTCTTCGCGCAGGCCTCCCGCGCGGAGGGCTTCCCGATCACCCTCCTGGAGGCGATGGCGGCCGGCGTGCCCTGCGCCGCGTTCGACTGCGCCCCGGGTGTACGGGAGATCATCCGTGACGGCGAGGACGGGCTGCTCGCGCGGCTCGGCAACGCCATGGAGCTCGGCGGGCACATCAGCACGCTGATCTCCGACAAGGAGCTGCGGGACCGGATGGGCGACGCCGCCTTCCGGAACGTGAAGCGGTTCGCGGCGGACGAGATCACCGACCGCTGGGAGGCGCTGTTCGCCTTCCTGGAGCGCTGACGGCGCTCGTCGACGGGCAGGACGTACGGGAACGGGCCGGGGAGAGGATCTCCCCGGCCCGTTCCCCTGTTCCCGCGCGGGAACCACGTCGGTCAGACGGTGGCGCCGCGGCGCGCGACCCAGCCGGCCCAGGCCGAGCTGATCATGTCGCGCACGTCGTGGCGGGCCTTCCAGCCCAGCTCCGCCGCGATGCGGTCGGCGGAGGCGACGACCCGGGCCGGGTCGCCGGGGCGGCGCGGGGTGACGAGCGGCTCGGTGGTGTGGCCGGTGATCTCGTTGATCAGGCCGACCATCTCGGTGACGGAGACGCCCTCGCCACGGCCGATGTTGACCGTCAGGTCGCGCGGCTCGCCCGCCCCGGCCCACTCCGCCAGCTTGCGCGCGGCGACGAGGTGCGCGTCGGCCAGGTCCTCGACGTGGATGTAGTCGCGGATGCAGGTGCCGTCCGGGGTGTCGTAGTCGTCACCGAAGATCCGCGGGGACTCGCCCGCGTCCAGGCGCTCGAAGACCATCGGGACCAGGTTGAAGACGCCCGTGTCGGCCAGCTCGGGGGTGGCCGCGCCGGCCACGTTGAAGTAGCGCAGGCAGGCGGTGGAGATGCCGTGGGCCTTGCCCGCCGCGCGGACCAGCCACTCGCCGGCGAGCTTGGTCTCGCCGTACGGGCTCAGCGGCAGGCAGGGGGTCTCCTCCGTGACGAGGTCCACGTCCGGCATGCCGTAGACGGCGGCCGAGGAGGAGAAGAGGAAGTTGCGCACGCCCGCGGCGGCGACCGCCTCCAGGAGGACGGTCAGGCCGATGACGTTCTCGCGGTAGTAGTGGAGCGGCAGCTCCACGGACTCGCCGACCTGCTTCTTCGCCGCGAGGTGGACGACGCCCGTCACCCCGTGCTCGGCGATCGTCCGGTCCAGGACCTCGCGGTCGAGCGTCGAGCCGACCACCAGCGGTACGCCCTCCGGCACCCGCTCCGCGTAGCCCGTGGACAGGTCGTCGAGGACGACGACCCGCTCGCCCGCCTGCGTCATGGCGCGGACCACGTGCGAGCCGATGTAACCGGCGCCGCCGGTGATCAGATAAGTCATAGCGCCCCAAACCCTTTCACTGAGAACTGCGCGAGAGCCGACGGAGCCGGGCCCTGACCGCCCGGAGCCCGTCCCGTGCTCCCGGTGCGAGCCGTACGGCCAGCGACCCGTTGGCCGTGACGTACTGCTGCACCAGGAGTACACCGTACCGGCTGCTCGGAAGGACCGAACGACGCTGCGAGCCGTCCGGCAGCCGCAGCGCGGTGGTGAAGGAGGAGCCGTCGGCGCACGTCACGGTGACCCCGAAGTCCCAGAGCTGCGTGCCCCGGCGCCCGCGCCGGCGGCCGGTCCTGGCCAGCGCGGTGAGCGGGGCGGGCACCCGGGCGGTCCAGGTGCCGTCCGCCGGGGCCAGGACGGCTTCTTGAGTACGGGCCGGGCCGCCGCCCTCGCGCGGGAGGAACGACACCTCGGCGGTACGGGGCACGGCCTCGGCGAGGCGCCCGTACAGGTCCCGGACGGTCAGGGCCAGTTCACCGCCGCCGGTGGTCCGCAGGGTGGCGTCGACGAGGAGCGGCAGTTCGTCCAGGGGCAGCGTGTCCATGCCGTCGAGCTCCGCCCCGGGCAGGTCCTCGGACCAGACGGCGGCGGTACGGGTCCCCGCGTACGGCGGCAGGAGCCGCGCCGGGCCGGCGGCGAGCCGGGAGAGGCGCGGGAGGTCGCGCGGCTCCGGCGCGGCGAGCAGGAACCGGGCGATCCAGCGGGCGGGCGCGCTCGCGGCGGCGATCTCGGCCTCGGTGAACTCCGCGAGGTGGTCCCGGGTGAGGGACCACCACGCGGCACGGTGGTCCGCGTCGCGCTGCCGCAGGTCGCGGGCGTACATGCGCAGGTCGTGTTCGAGGAACTTGGTGCGGCAGGCGGCGGCGAGGGCGGGCTGCCCGGCCTTCGCGAGGGTCCCCACGGCGGCGCGGTGGGCGGCGATCCGGGCCTGCCAGTTGGTGACGCCCTCACGGTCCAGGGAGATCGACAGGCGGGCGGCGGCCCGGCGCACGTGCCAGACGTACACGGTGTCGGGGACGACGGCGACCCGCGGCGCGGCGGCGTACACGCGGGCGGTGAAGAGGAAGTCCTCGTACACGAACCGGCCGTCGGGGAAGCGGATGCCGTGCCCGTCGAGGAAGGCCCGGTCGTAGACCTTGTTCACGCACAGGGTGTCGTGGAGCAGGGGCCGCAGCTCCTCGGCGGTCTCCAGGACGGCGGGCTCGCGGTAGAGCGCCGGCTGCCAGCGGACGTCCCGGCCCTCGGGCAGCTCGCGCCGGACGCAGACGCCGACGGCCACCGGGGTGCGGTGCCGCTCGGCGGCGGTGACCAGCGCCTCGGCGGCGCCGGCGGGCAGGACGTCGTCGCTGTCGAGGAACATGACGTACGGGGCGGTGGCGGCCCGGACTCCGTCGTTGCGGGGGGTGCCGCAGCCACCGCTGTTCTCGGTGCGGTGGATCACCCGTACCTTCGGGTGGCGGGCGGCGAGCTCGTCGAGGACGCGGCCCGTCCCGTCCCCGGAGCGGTCGTCGACCGCGACGACCTCGGCCACGACAGGGCCCTGGTCGAGCGCGGACCTGATCGCCTCGGCGACGAGCGCCTCGTCGTCGTAGGCGATGACGACGACGCTCACCTTGCCCGCGGTCGTCTCGGACGCGGTGCCGACGGAGGTCTGCTCGGACGGGGAAACGCTGCTCACAGCCTGGATCCTACGGGAGCCCCCCACCACCCCCGACGGGGCGGCGGAGGGCTCCGCGGCGCGACCGGGGAGCGGCCCCGGCGTCCCTTCTAGAAGGGGTTGAACTCGTTGAACTCGCGGTCGGCCTCGTCGCGCTCCGCCTGGCGGTCGCGGCGGCGCTGCGCCGCCGGGCGCGGTGCCTCCATGCGGTGGTCCTCGCCGCGGCGACCGAGCATCTCGGCGCCGGCCGTCATGCTGGGCTCCCAGTCGAAGACGACCGCGTTCTCCTCGGCGCCGATCGCCACACCGTCGCCGGCGCGGGCACCGGCCTTCATCAACGCGTCCTCGACACCGAGGCGGTTGAGCCGGTCGGCCAGGTAGCCGACGGCCTCGTCGTTGTTGAAGTCGGTCTGGCGGACCCAGCGCTCGGGCTTCTCGCCGCGCACCCGGTACACGTCCTCGGTCTCGTCGTACGTGACGGTGAAGCCGGAGTCGTCCACGGCCTTCGGGCGGATGACGATGCGGGTCGCCTCCTCCTTCGGCTTGGCGGCGCGTGCCTCGGCGACGATGCCGGCGAGCGCGAAGGAGAGCTCCTTCAGGCCGGTACGGGCGACCGCGGAGACCTCGAAGACGCGGTAGCCGCGCTTCTCCAGGTCGGGGCGGATCATGTCCGCGAGGTCCTTGCCGTCCGGGATGTCGATCTTGTTGAGGACGACGATCCGGGGCCGGTTCTCCAGGCCGCCGTACTGCCTCAGCTCCTCCTCGATCACATCGAGGTCGGTCACCGGGTCGCGGTCGGACTCCAGGGTCGCCGTGTCCAGGACGTGGACGAGGACCGAGCAGCGCTCGACGTGGCGGAGGAATTCCAGGCCGAGGCCGCGGCCCTGGCTGGCACCCGGGATGAGGCCCGGCACGTCGGCGATCGTGTAGACGGTCGAGCCGGCGGTGACGACGCCCAGGTTCGGGACGAGGGTGGTGAAGGGGTAGTCCGCGATCTTCGGCTTGGCGGCCGAGAGGACGGAGATCAGCGAGGACTTGCCGGCGCTCGGGTAGCCGACGAGCGCCACGTCCGCGACGGTCTTCAGCTCCAGGACGATGTCCCGCGCCTCACCGGGCTCGCCGAGGAGCGCGAAGCCGGGCGCCTTGCGGCGCGCGGAGGACAGCGCCGCGTTGCCGAGGCCGCCGCGGCCGCCCTGGCCCGCGACGAAGGTGGTGCCCTGTCCGACCAGGTCCGCGAGGACGTTGCCCTGCTTGTCGAGGACGACGGTGCCGTCGGGCACGGTCAGGACCAGGTCCTGGCCGTCCTTGCCGGAGCGGTTGTCGCCGGCGCCGGGCTGGCCGTTGGTGGCCTTGCGGTGCGGCGAGTGGTGGTACTCGAGGAGGGTGGTGACCGACTGGTCGACGACCAGGATCACGTCACCGCCACGTCCGCCGTTGCCGCCGTCGGGCCCGCCGAGCGGCTTGAACTTCTCCCGATGGACGGAGGCGCAGCCGTGGCCTCCGTTACCCGCGGCGACGTGCAGCTCGACGCGGTCCACGAAGGTGGTCATGTTCTGTGCCTCCAGATGCGTAAAACGGGGGGAATGTCTCTCTAGTAACACGCGAAAGGCGGACCCGCTTCCCGTGAGGGAAGTGAGGTCCGCCTCCGCAAAGATCCGATCAGGCGACCGGAACGATGTTCACGACCTTGCGGCCACGGTGGGTGCCGAACTGCACCGAACCGGCCTGCAGGGCGAACAGCGTGTCGTCGCCGCCACGGCCGACGCCCGCGCCCGGGTGGAAGTGGGTGCCGCGCTGGCGGACCAGGATCTCACCCGCGTTGACGACCTGACCGCCGAAGCGCTTCACGCCGAGCCGCTGGGCGTTGGAGTCGCGACCGTTCCGGGTGGACGATGCGCCCTTCTTGTGTGCCATTGCTCAGTCCCTCTTTACTTCGCGGCCGTCGGGATCGCGGTGACCTTGATCGCCGTGTACTGCTGACGGTGACCCTGGCGACGGCGGTAGCCGGTCTTGTTCTTGTAGCGCAGGATGTCGATCTTGGCGCCCTTGTGGTGGTCCACGACCTCGGCCTGGACCTTGATGCCGGCCAGGACCCACGGGTCGCTGGTCACGGCCTCGCCGTCGACAACGAGCAGGGTCGAGAGCTCGACCGTGTCGCCAACCTTGGCAGTGGAAATCTTGTCAACCTCAACGATGTCGCCGACAGCAACCTTGTGCTGGCGACCACCGCTGCGCACGATGGCGTACACGCGGATCTCTCTTTCGCTCGAAGAACGGCACCCCC